>NZ_CAJTCF010000024.1:0-49026 GCF_910574735.1 Duncaniella muricolitica
CATCAAGCCATATGTCATATGCCTGTTCTGTACGTTCGAAGCGCACCATCTCAAACAGTTCGTCCAGCCCCTGGGGCAAGAACATCCAGAATGCTTCCGATGTTTTCATACCGCAAATTTAACAATTTTCTGAAAATTACATGCACCGGAATTTCGGCTTGAGCCGTTTCTTATGAGACTTGTGTCCTTTTGTATCTCCCCCAACGTCTACTGCACGTCGACAGTGACAGTGGCGGGTTTTACGCCGGGGGCTGTGGCCTTGAATATCAGCGAGCCGGGAGTCTTGCCGCTGCGGGCTATGGCTGTGGCCGCGCCGCTAAACAGTTTCATCTTGGGATTCTGGAAAGGCAGCACGCATGTGGGGTCGCCGTTGGCTGTGGCCTCGAAAGTGCCGGCTCCCGTTACTGAAAATTTTACCATTCTCGAGTCGGTCGGGACTATATTGCCATCCTTATCGGCCACCTGCACGGTGAAATATACCAAGTCGTCGCCATCGGCCGAGAGTGTATGGCGGTTAGGGGTCACCACAAGATGATGAGGCTTGCCGGCCGTGCGTATCACGCGCTCGGCAGCACGGTTGCCATTGGCGTCATAGGCCACAACCCTGACCTCGCCCGGCTCATAGCGGGTGTCCATCCACATGAGGCGATAACGGGTCTGACAGGTGGAATCATTCTTTTCGCGCATGCCTTGGCTCTTGCCGTTGATAAAGAGCTCGGCTTTGGGAAAATTGGTGTAGACAAAGACCGGCGTTACCTTACCCTCGCGTCCGGGCCAGTTCCAGTGGGGAAGAATGTGAAGGGTGGTGTCGCGCTCGTTCCATTTCGAGCGGTAGAGATAGTAACGGTCTTTGGGGAGCGAGGCAAGGTCGATGATGCCGAATACAGAGCTGTGACTTGGCCAGGCATCGGTGTCGTAGGGCGACGGCTCGCCGAGATAGTCAAAGCCTGTCCAGACAAACTGGCCCATCACCCAGTCACGGTCATCGTCCATGGCAAAGTCAATGTCGGGCGTGTTGGACCACGTGCACGACTCGTTGTCATAACTGTTGGACTGGTTGTCGGGGTGCATCACCACGTGATGCTCGCCAAACTCAACGGGGAAATGGTAGACTCCACGCGACGAGACGGTAGATGCGGTTTCGGAGCCGAGGATGAGTTTCTGAGGCAGCTTGGCATAGGCCTTGTCGTAATACTGAGGCTTGTAGTTGAAGCCGGGTATGTCGAGCGCGGCGGCAAAACCGTTGTCGAGCACCGACCGTATCTGGTCCATTCCGCAGGTCACGGGGCGTGTCGGGTCGAGACTGTGCACGAGGTCCTGAAGCATGGTCAGCTCCCCTACCCCACCGGGTCCCCACTGCGAGGGTACCTCGTTGCCTATCGACCACATCACCACCGAGGGCGAATTGCGGTAATGCTCCACCATGTTGGTAATATCCTTCTCAGCCCAGTCGGCAAAGACCGAGCCGTAACCGTTGGGCGACTTGGGTCGGAATCCCCAGTCGTCAAACGGCTCAATCATGAGCATGACGCCCATCTCGTCACACAGCTCCACGAGCTCGGGAGCGGGCATGTTGTGGGATGTGCGTATGGCGTTGACACCCATATTCTTGAGCAGTTCTATCTGATGGCGCAGGGCCGAGCGGTTGACTGCCGCGCCGAGCGGGCCGAGGTCGTGGTGGTTGCACACGCCCTTAAACTTTGTCACCTCGCCATTGAGGAAAAATCCCTTCTCGGGCACATATTCGAGCGAACGTATGCCGAAACGCGTGTCATAGCTGTCCACCTCACGGCCTCCGACACTAAGAGTGGTGCGGGCAGTGTAGAGCGACGGTGAGTCGGGGCTCCACAGCTCGGGATTATTGACGAGAAAATTCTGGGCGAATTTCTGCCCGTGGGCATGATAGGTCGAGACATCCTCGGCCACCTTGCGGCCCTGCAGGTCGAGCACCACAGTGTTTACCTCAACCTTTTCGCCCTTGGCCGCACCGTCAATCTTCATCTCGAGGTTGACCGACGCATAATCGCGGCTCACCTTGGGAGTTGTGACATAGGTGCCCCAAACGGGTATGTGGACCCGGTCGGTATTGACCACATGCACGTTGCGGTAGAGGCCGGCACCGGGATACCAGCGCGAAGCCTTCTCATAGTTTTCCAACGCCACCTCAAGTTCATTGTCGCCCAGCACCACGGCATCGTCGACATTGACATAAAACGAGTTGTAGCCATAGGGCCAGAAAGCCACCTCGCGGCCGTTGACCTTGACGCGGGCGTTGCTCATGGCTCCGTCAAACACGAGAGTCACCGAGCGACCGGCTGTGTCAGGCACCTCAAATGTGGTGCGATACGTGCCCTTGCCTATGAAGGGGAGTCCACCCGTGCGGCCGGTCTTGACCGTCTCCTCGGTCTCGCCGTTCTGCTTCACGGCCACCACCTGCAGGTCGTTGTCGCGCGAGAAAGGTCCGTAGATGGCCCAGTCGTGGGGCACTCGCACACTCTGCCACTCCCTGGCCTCGTCGGGCGCGCCTTTGGCAAACCGCCAGCCGTCATTGAGAGTGTCGACATTGCGCTGCGCCATGACCGTCAGTCCTAACGAACCGAGCAGCGCGGCTGAAAATATTTTTACAGTTGTATTCATTGTTCCTTATCAGATATTTTAGAGATACTTTTAAACGCATCGAGGGCACGTGTGGGGCGGCCGTTGTCAAAACACCCCTTGTCATACCCGCCGTTATATCCGGCCGGAGCCTCGGGTTCCCAATAGAAGACGCCTTCGACTATGCCCTTGTCACGGCCGTTGTCGCAAAGATACGTCAGCAGGTCACACGCCATGTCGGGCTCGTCATAGGGCATGCCGACCTCACATATCATCACAGGTTTGCCGTAACGCGCGGTGAGAGCGCGGGCATTGTCAAGACAGGCGGAGGCATATCTCATCCAGTCACCGGCCGGCCACGGATATAGCGACATGCCTATCATGTCATATCGGGCATCATTGGCCTTGAGAATGTCAAAAAGCCACGTAAACCGCTCTTGGTTATGACCGTTGTCCACATGCACTATGACCGCGGCCTCGGGAAACACCGATTTCACGGCGTCATATCCGGCAGTGACGAGCGAGGCGAAATTTTCGGGATGCTCCGAAGCTTTGCCGAGCGGAAAGAGCATGCCATCGGGAGTCTCGTTGCCTATCTGCACCCACTTGGGAGCGATACCCTCGGCCTTGAGACGGCCGAGCAGATCGGTGACATGCATTGCGACAGCCTCTCTGAGACCGTCGATGCCGAGCGACACCCATTGGGCCGGCACGTCCTGCAGACCGGGATCGGCCCATGTGTCACGGAAATGGAAGTCAATCATCAGGTCGAGACCGAGGTCGCGGGCCCGGCGGGCCTTGAGCAACACATCATCGGTGCCGTTCCAGCCGTCAGCCGGGTCGAGCCATACGCGCAGACGTATCGCCCCGACACCACAGTCGTCACGGAGCAGACGCATACACTCCTTCTCTTCGCCCGAACGGGTATAGAACTTACGGCCCTCCTTTTCGAGTTGCGTGAGCCAGCTTACATCTGCACCAGTCACAAACCGCCGCTCCGTCTCGCTCGTCGGTGGCTCGGGCGACAATTGTGTCACCTCATCTCCACCACACGACGCCAGCAGGCTCAGGCCGCAACAACACATGGCCGTCAACCCCAACAGGATTCGTTTGGATATATTCATCAGGATTGTTTGCGTAATGATAAAAGGATATAATCTCACGATTGGATTGCCGCAGCCGGCTCCACGTGACCGACTGCTATACAAAGATAGCAATTAACAACAAAAAAATCAAGCCTCGGCCAGACGCAGAGACTTGATTTATACAATTATAACATTTTGCGAGCTGATTGCAGTCAACGTCAGCGGTCCAGAATCGCCGAATTTTCGTTTTCCATCAATTAGCAGTTTTACAATGCTCCCGGATTATTCGCTGATGGTGCCGAGCTCGCGGATTGAGCCGGTGAGAGGATTGAAGCGGAGATAGGCGGGTGATTTCTTGGAAGTGAAGAGCGCGGGGTCGAGACCGAACACCACGCCATACTGCGCTACCTCATAGGTGCCGTCGGCAAGCGTCTCGCCGTCATATGTCACGTCGACGCGGGCTGTGCCGGGGATACGATAGGCCACGCCGCCTTTGGGGAAGGTCTTGGCGATACCTTTTTCATTCAGAGGCAGCTCGCCGCGTGTCTGCGGGGTGACGGTCACATATATCGGCGCGCCCGAAAGATCGTCGGCCGACACGAGTCCGTCGACAGCCGACAGTCGCGCCACCACCGTACGCTCCGGCGCACCGTCGACAGGCACCTCGAAACGATAGGTACGTACCTCGACCGAAGTCTGAACGGTGCCGATAAACATGGCGGTCAAAGCCTCTTCCTGAGCCGCTATCTGCTCGAGTGCCAGCTTCATGGCCGCGCCGTCAGATGGCATCGCATCGGCCTGGCCGGAGATAATCTCATTGCGGTTGGTGCGGAGCTCATATATCTTGGCAGCAGCAAGCTCGGCGCGCTTGGCCGACGATTTGCTCTGAATCATCTCGGGCGTCACGGCCTGACGGGCCACGGGCCGCTCAAGTATGGTGGGCTGAGCCTCTACGGCCTGAGGTCTGTCAATCGGTTCAATCGAGCCGTCGGAGCTGTCATCGTTGACTGCTATGGGATAATTAGAGTCATTGACAGTGATAAACACTCCGTTGCCTCCCTTGAGCGTGACGAGATAACGCTCGTTGACATCAGGATAGGCGGTCTGCTCGATTACGGCGTCGGTGATGCGCCACGACACGGAGGGAGCGAGTATGGGATCGGTGTTGAGATACTTCTTGGCATACTGATAAAATTCGCCCGGAGTCCTGACGGTCTTCTCGGCTGCGATTGTCACCTCAAACGAGGTGAGCGGCAGCGTGTAGATCAATCCGTACTCGTTGGCCTTGGAGGCGGTGAGTTTGCTGGTGGTCTGGGCCGAAGTGCCGGCGACAGCGCATGCACCGAGCATAAGGGCTATTATCTGACTTTTCATGATGGTCTATATATACTCTAAACTTTCAACTCTAAACGTTTCCTTCACTCCATGATAGCCTTGACGGCACGTCCGACGCATGAGGCTATGTCCATGGCTGTGGTGCCATATTCGCCCTGGGTCTCGGCAGCCATCTCGCCGGCCAGTCCGTGGATATACACACCGGCCACCGATGCCGTCTCGGGCTTGTAACCCTGTGCCAGAAGCGAGGTAATGATGCCCGTCAGCACGTCGCCGCTACCGGCTGTGGCCATGGCTGGAGTGCCCGACGAGTTGAAAAACACTTTGCCGTCGGGACGCACTATGGCAGTGTAGCGGCCCTTGAGCACAATCAGCAGTTTATAGCGGTGTGACACCTCGACGGCTTTGAGCAGACGTCCCTCATCGGAGGTCTGGGTGCCGAAGATGCGGTCAAACTCTCCGGCATGAGGAGTGAGTATCGAGCCGGGGGCTATATGGTCGAGAATTGTCTGATTTTTGGCAATGGCGTTAAGGGCATCGGCATCGATGACGAGCGGACGCTTATAGCTCTTGACGAGTGTCTCGAAGGCTCCGCGGGTGGCGTCGTTGGTACCTATGCCCGGGCCTACGCCTATGGCCGAACAGTTGAAGCGGGCCGACATGTCGGAGATGACATTTTCGTGACGGTCGGCCGAGAAAAGGGCTTCGGGCACCTGGCTCTGAATCACCGGGAAGGCGGCACGGGCACTGTGGACGGTCAGTTTGCCCACTCCACTGCGCAGCGCGCCACGGGCTGCCATAACGGCCGCGCCTGCCATGCCGTAACATCCGGCAAAGAGCAGCGCGTGGCCATAATCGGACTTGGACGAAAAGGGTTTGCGCGGCTTTAGCACAGCGCGCACCTCGTCACGCTCCACGTAGAAATACTTTGTCGGGGTCTCCATGATGGCGCGGTTGCTCAGACCTATGTCGATAACCTTCCATTTGCCCACAAGCTCGGCGTTGTCACCGAGGAAAAACGACAGACGCGGAAACTGAATGGCCATCGTGAGAGTGGCGTGAACCACATTGCGGCCTATTACGCGGGCATTCCATTCGCCAAACATGCCCGAGGGGACGTCGATGGATATGACCGTGGCACCCGACTCGCTGATGTTGCGGGCCAGCATCATGAATCCGCCCTCGAGCGGGTCGCGCAGACCCGAGCCGAAAAGACCGTCGATAACGAGATGGTCGGGTGTGAGCGAGGGGAGTTCGGCACGGTCGATAATCTCCATCAGTCCGTTATAGCCTGTGGCGAGAAGCTCGCGTTTGGCCATATCGCAGTCGCGCGAGAGCGAGTTGCCTTTGAAGTTAAACAGCAATATGCGCGGATAGAATCCCGCTTCAAGCAGGAGGCGTCCCACCACGAGGGCATCGGCACCGTTGTTGCCCGAGCCGGCGAATATCACTACCGGGGTCGACGGGCTCCAGCGGCCTATAATCTCGCCGGCCACCCCTTCGGCGACACGGCGTATCAGTTCCTGAGAGCTTACGCCCTCTTCCTCGATGGTGATGCGGTCAATCTTGCGTATATTTTCCGTATTAAAAATCTTCATAGATAGGCTGTTTTTACCGGGGGCATTTTCCCCCACGCAAAAATACAAAACAATTCCGACTCACACGTCAAATCGCAATAAAATTGTATCAAAAAACGTTGTAAAAACGCATGGTAAGCGTTTCAATCGTCACATATCACACTCCGCTCAGCGAACTCGACACATGCCTCAGGTCACTTGACTGCCGCGAGGTGGCGCGCATCTATGTCATAGACAACAGCCGCGACCGGCTCATCGAAGAGTGGGCCGTATCTCACCCGGCCATTATCTACATAGCCAACGACAACACGGGCTACGGGGCCGGCCACAATATAGCTCTGCGTCGCGAGCTCGACCGAGACGACTGTGAGTTTCATCTGGTGATGAACAGTGACCTGGAGTTTGAGCCGCAGGCCATATCCGACATACACCGTTATATGCTCGCCCACCCCGACGCGGGCACTCTTCAGCCCCGCATGACAGACTCGGACGGGACGAAGCAATACACATGCCGGCGTCTTCCCTCACCCGCCGACGTGTTCATAAGGAGATTTCTCCCCAAGCGGTTTTTCAAGGCCATGCGCGAGAAGTATCTGCTGAAACATCTTGACGACACCATGACCTGGGACATCCCCTATCATCAGGGGAGCTTCATGTTTCTGCGCAAGGATGCTCTGAGGGCTGCGGGACTGTTTGACGAGCGTTTCTTCATGTATCCCGAGGACATCGACCTTACGCGCCGCATCCACCGCCACTACCGCACACTCTACTGGCCGGGAGTCACCATTACACACCACCATCGGGCGGCGTCATATCACTCACCGCGCATGCTGTGGATACATGTCACCAATATGATACGCTATTTCAACAAGTGGGGATGGCTGCGCGATGAGGAACGAAGACGGATGAATGATGCGATAAGCCGCTATCAGTAGACCATCCCGGCAAGGCGGCCGAAAACTCTCCGGCCCATATAGCTGACCAGTATGCCCAACTTGTTTTTAAGACGCACGCGCGGATTGAAGAGACTGTCGCGGCGATAGTCCTTTATGAGCGTCCAGCATCGGCAGCCTACGTCGCTGTAACGCCCGTCGCGGTCATGCACGGCAAGCAGTCCATAGATATTGAAACAGGCACTCAGCCTGCGGTCGCGCGCCGCACGCTGCAACTCCTCATCCCCCTCGAGCAACTCCTCGACCCGGGCCGTGACACGCAACACGTCAAGACGACGCGGGGAGAATGTGTTGATGAAACTTGACGGATTGTCGCGGTAATAGTACACGACATCGCCAATCACCGCCACCCGTGCCGACCGGCGCAGTGTCTCGACGCAATAGAGCAAATCTTCGTAATAGAGCCCGTCGGGAAACGCTATGCCGTCCGCCACCCTGCGACTGAACAGTTTGGCACATGCCGATGTCGAGACTCCACGCTGATACAGGCCTCGCTCCAGAGCTGTCAGCCCCGAGATTATCTCAACGCTGCCGTCAGTCACGACCGCGGAATCCCTGTCACGGCTCAAACCGGCCACAACGATGTCGACATTCTCAGTTGCCGCAGCCATAAGTCTGGCAAGAGCGTCGGGATAGAGAGTATCGTCGCTGTCAAGATATGTGAACCATTGGCCGCGGGCTTCGGCTATGCCTGTATTTCGGGCCGACGACAGGCCGCCGTTGGGGGTGGAGATAAGACGAAAACGGCTGTCACGGGCCGTGAAACATAAGCCTATCTCACAGGTCGAGTCGGTAGAGCCGTCATCGACAATTATAGCCTCCCAGTCGGAAAAAGACTGCGCAAGCACACTCTCCAGACACTCCCAGAGATAGGCTTGCGCATTATAGGCCGGTATTATGACCGAAATCATTGTCTATACGTCATTTGGACCTCTTGAGATCAAAACCTGCGGTCATGCCGTCATACTGCTCGAGCAGAGCCGAGGCACCCTTGAGTGTGGAGCTGCCTGACAGGGCACTGACGCGCTGCATGATGGTCATGAGCTTGGAGACGTCAAATGTCAGTTCCATATTGTTGCCGGTGAGCTGTATGAAAGCCTCCATGGAGCCGATGTTGACTTTCTGGAAGGCCTGGAAATGGAATACATATGTGCCGGCATCGTCATTGCGGTCGATTGTGCCGTTAAGTGTGGCGCGGTTGGCCTTGAAAGTGAATGTCGAGTCGTTATTGATGGTAATAACCAGTTTGGTGAGACCGACTTTGCTGTAATAAGGCTCGAGTTTCTTCTCGACAGTAGTAGCCGCAGCCGCGCCGCCCGCCTTGAGGAGCAGATTGTCGCTCTTGAAACTTACGGCCGGACCCGCATAGGCCCATGTGCCGGCCAACTGCTCGATACCGGCCTTGGAGTTGCCGAGGCCGAGTGCGCCGGCCACTCCTGAAAGGATGTCTCCGATGCCGCCGCTCTTCTGTGTGGACGTGTTTTCTGTAGATGTCGACTGTCCCTGGCCGCCGAGGCCTTTGAGGAGGTCGGAAAGTGACTGGGCCGAAGCCGAGGCCGAGGAGAATAGCATCACGACAGCAATAGCAAGTGTGGAGAATAAGTGTTTCATATAAGTCATTAAATTGTTTTAATCAGTAAATTGGACCCTGACGGGGCAAAATGGTTTAGAGAGCGTTTAATAACAAATGTTAATAATCAAAATGCAGCTCGAAATCGTCAATCATCAGCATCGAGCCGTTGCCACCGGTGAAATAGTCGCCCAGCCATGAGGCGGAAGCGGTGCATAGAATGTATTTCGGCACCCGCGAGGTCGAAGTGTATTCCAGCGTCAGTTCAAAGCGCGACCACTCCGTCACGTCAGAGTCCCACTCCACCTTGCCATAGGCCACGACATAGGGCCCTTCGGGGTCGAAAAGCTGACGGTTGGCGGGATTGGTGCGTATCTCGAAGGGCTCGTCGGTGTCAATGAGTGCAATCCACACGATGCCTTTGTCGGGGGTGCCTTTGAGATTGTCAAGGCCTGTGCCTGCTCCGATATTGGAGATGGGGGCGGAATGATATTTAAACCATCCTGTCAGACGCGTGGGTCGCAGCTCCCACGGATGACCGAACGAGAGAACACCGTTGGTGCCGTCGGTGCGGACATACCGGCCCGCAAAGATGTTGCCGGCGGCAAGTTTGCCTATGATGCCTACTCCCACAAACTTGGTCTCGAGACATGCCGAGCGGCCTTTGCCCGATGGAGTGTCGTCGGAGGGATAAGTGTTGCTCGGGCCGAGAGTAGTGGCACCCTTGTTGCCGGTGTCCCAATACTGAAGCCCGCCCTCCGGCCATGGATTCCAGACCTTGCCGTCGAGCCGCCAGTTCTCGAAGTCACTGTTGGGCAGTTGGGCCGTGCCCTGTGTGGTAAACTCAATCTCCGCACCATAGTCGCTGCCGCTGTAGGCTCTGGCCACATAAGCGGTGAGCGGAGAAAGCCCCGTGAGGCGGCCGGTGAAGGCTCCGCCGTCAAATGTTATCTGCGACTTCTCCATACGTGTCCACGTATCGGTGTCCTTGCGGCGATATTCAAAACCGTTGTCCTTGCCCTCCTCGGCCGAGCCGTAGAGCCATGCCACACAAGTCCAGGCGTCGACGCGCTCGGTGGTGACAGTCTCCTCGGTAGGTATCACGTAGACGGTCCAGTCGAGCGTGCGGCCATGCTCGGTGACATCGACCGTGAGAGGCTTGGTGAAATCCACGCGACGGCCCGCTATGTCGGGCGACATCACGGCTTCAGGACCTCCGAGTTTGACCGATGTGACGAGCAGGCTTGCTATCGGAGCCGACTGCGACACATAGACCACGACGCGACGTCCGGGCACATCGATTACCGAGGCTCCTACCTGCTGCTCGACGGTGAAGTATCGCTCTATATTCTGCACGGCCGAAATGGTCCATACATAATCCTGATAGAGCGACAACACCGTGGTGAGCGGAGCCGACATGTCGATGCCGTTGAGATAGGCGGCCGAGTCGGCCCACACGCCGTTGGCGGGATTGAGACTGAATCCGTTGACCACCACGTTGTTTATGTCGGCCTCTTCGGAAAGATACACCGTGACGGTGCGTCGTATGGAGTCAATCACCGCGTCGCGCTGTGACGACTCCACTTCAAACGAGGTGAAGTTGACCTTGATATGAGGATACGGGATATTGTTTTTGATACATCCCGTCATGGCCATCACCGCTATGAGCATGGCCGATATATGCAGAGATATGTATTTAAATCGTGACACCTAAGCCAAAATTGATGTTGAACAGATTGAAACGGAAGTTGGCTCCCGACGATGTGCGGGTGCCCTCGTCTTCACCATTGGTATACTGCTTGTCGTGAGTCACGTGGAGTCCGAACACTCCAAACGAGACATTAAAACAGGCATTGTCCATGATAAACATGGTCACGCCGGGTGAGAAATTCAGACTCCACTTGGAGGTGAGCGTCTTGGTGTCGCGCATCTCGCCGTCATAGCTGCGCTTGAAGCGCGACGAGCCGCTGCCGAACGCAAGGTCTATCTCATTGAATATGGCGAAACGTTTCTCCGTGCCCAGACCGACATAATTGCGGTAAAACACCGATGCCGTATAGCTCTGAGAATAATAGCTTATGTCGCTGAGCGTAAAACTCATGTCATCGTCAATGTCGACCGAGAGACCGCCGAGGTCGGCTATGCCTCGCGAGTAGCTGAACTTCAGACCCATCGACTGGTTGCTGCGGAAAAAGTAGCTCACCGTGGGCTGTATGGAATAGAGCTTGCCCTTGAAGCTGAAATCCTTGATGAGCGACAATATCTGCACGTCGTCAGAGTTAAATTCGCCGTAAGAGGCTGTCAGTCCAAACATCCACTGGCCCTGCGGGATAAACAGGAAGTTGAAGAGTCCGCGGTCATAGCGTCCGTAATTGGGGGTCGGGAGTATGATGGGCACAGTGTCGGTCCCGACCACCACTCGCTCGTCGAGCAGACGTGGATCAACGGTGGCAAGCACTATCTTGCCATGCTCGTTGACAGGACGACCGCGCACCGAGTCGCGATAGACTATCACGGGCGACGCGAGCGTGTCGGCTTGCGCCGGAGTCACTTTGGCGGCCGGTGTATCGGGAACAATTACCTGCACTCCCGCCGACTGACTGCTGTCGGCCGGCACGGAGAGTTGGCCTGACTGTTGCTTACTGACAGTCACAGGACGGCCTCCGCGATACACACGGGTGACGATAGTGGTCACTACCGAGTCGACATCGGCCGGAAGTTCGGAGGTGGTGACACTTGAAGTGGTGACAGTCGACACCGGGACGTCGGGTGTCGCAGTCTGACCGCTGAGCGGAGCTATCCCCGCAAGCGACATAATGAATAGAGCGATGAGGGTTGAAAGTCGGGTCATTGCTTATGGTCTATACGGGGTGATTAGAGATAAAACGCCACTCCGAAGGAGATGGAGAAAAGGTTGATCTTAAAGTTGGCATGCTTTCTCGCATACTCCGCCACATATATCTGGTCGGTTGTGGCCCGGGTCTTGTCGTAGCAGAATCCGAGCACGCCCACACTGACCTCTATGGCCGAGTAGTTGTTGAGAAACATTATCAGGCCCGGAGTGAGTCCGACGTCAAGCGAGAAGTTACGCGAATAAGTGCCGGTGAGGTCTTCACCCTCGCCGTTGACTATCTTTGACTGTCCGCCTCCTATCTGGAGCTGCACTTCGTTGAAAAAGCCGAAGCGCATCGAGCGGCCGAGTGATATGTAGTTGCGAAACGAGGCCGTGCCGTAATAATTGTGAGACAGCGAGTAGAGTGTGCCGGGCTCGTAGGATGTCTCGGAGTCGATGACCAGGTCGGCACTGTTGAGACGCGCGCGGGAGCGAGAGTAGGCAAAGCGTCCGCCTGCCGCAAGGTTGTCCTTGAAACAATACATCAGCATCGGGCTTACCTTGAAGCTGTAGGTGTCGCCGCCGAGATTCTCTATGATGAGAAACTTGTAGTTGTCATAATCGCTTTGGGTATAGCTGACGTTCACACCCGTAATCCATTGCCCCTCGGGTATGAACGAAATCTGTTCAAGCCCTCGGTTGAAAGCCGCCTGAGCTCCGGCACGCGGAGCGGCAAGCATGGCCAGAAGTATGGGGAGTATGTATAGTAACCTTTTTGACATGGTGGAATGATTGGTTTTATCAGTATGCAAGCGTAATGTTGTCGATCCAGAGCTTACTGCCTACGGATGTGGCCGACATCGGATTGGAGACAGTACGGACGCGAGCGGTCTCCTCCTCGATGGTGCCGGCGTGGGCCGATGAGGAAAACATCACTTTGATGCGCGTGGCCTTGACTCCGAATTTCTCATAGTTGAGCGGCACGCTGAACGCCGTGTAGCTCATGGCCAACGTGAGTCGCTGTGAGCCTGAGGCTATCACGGTCTCACCGTCCTCTCCGGCACCGAGCACCTCGACAGTGACAAGGCCGCAGTCCGAACGGTCGGTCTCCACGGGATAATAGCAATAATATCCGTTGAGCGAAGCGGGACGCGAGTTCCATTCCAGGCCCTCGACATATGACTCCTGCACGGTGGCCGGATCAAAAGTATATCGGCCGAGAAATAGTTTTCCGGCGGCGCGATAGGCTATGTCGGGCACTATGGGGGAATAATCGAGATAAGGGGTGCCGGTCTGGGTATAGTCGGGTATCGACTTGCCGTGCGGGTCAAAAGCCACGCTCGTAAGCTCGACCGCAAAACTCTGGCTGAATACATTCAGGCGCGTAAGAGCCACGGAGGGCTGCATATACCATGTGTTGTGATTGTCAGACGACATGGCAAATGTCTTGGCATTGGTATTGGCCCAATGCTTGGGCACCTCCTGGTCAAAGGTGGTGAAATGCTGCCAGTTGAATATCTCCACTACAGTCTGGGAATATCGTCCGCCCGAAGGGAGCTTTTTGTATTTCGCACCCTCGGCCCGGTCCTCAAAGTCGGCGTTGGGCAACTGGGGCGTGCCCTCGGTGACCACAGTCACAGCCTGGGAAAACTCGGGATTGTCCACGCCCGACATCAGTGTGGCCTTGAACTCGTAGGCCGTCGAAGGAGCAAGCCCTATGACCGAAAGAATACCGCTATCGGGGACGGAATGATATATCGGGGCCTCGCTGCCGTTGATGTATATACGGGCCTTGGAGGTGATGGTCTCCAGAAGCGATTCGTCGGGCGAGACTATCCTCACCGCGGCCATTGTGGCAAACGGGTCGACCTCGATGCTGAACGGTGGCATGGTACGATAAAGAGTGAATGTAGAGCGTATCTCGTCGCAATACAGGATGCGCGCGCTCACCGGCTCACTTCCTTCGCTCACTCCAAACGAGAGTGAATAGAGCCCGCCCTCAAGCGGTTCGATGGCGAGCGGTTCTATCTTTGTCCAGTCACCATCGGCCGATAGAGTCTCTATCTCCACATGGTCCATGAATCCCGACTCGTCACATCTCACTTCGATATGGGCTATGTCGATACACATGGTGACGGGATAGGTCTTCACGACCTCGATGTCGACAGGCGATGTGCGCACAAACAACGACACGGGCTGCGAGCTGCGTCCGTCGGACGAGGTGGCCATGACCGAAAACGATGACATGGCCGACGTTTCGTCGAGATACACAAGATTGCCCAGCAGACCGTCAAACCGTATCACTCCGCCGGTGGCTGTGAGGCTGTAGGTGAGTCCGAGCTCACGGAGCACATCGGCCTGAGCGGGTGTGAGGTGCAGGAGGTCGGTCTCGTAAGGCATGCCTTGCTCGTAAAGCGAACGCGAGAGCACGGACAGCATGAGAGTTGACAGCGGCGTGGCCGACTCTATCTCTATGCTGTAGGGTTGAGAGGGGGTGTTGCCCTCGGGCAGATAAAGCACTTCGCCCTCGGTCCATGACTGACGCATCAGAGGGGCTTCGGCATTGATAAATCGCTCTGACATGAGGGTGGAGTGAGAGCCGGCGGGAGTCTCGACCGTAATCTCCGGTCCCAGGGGTGTGGCGTCACAGTCGACGGTAATGTCGTAGAGTGTGGCCTCGCGTGTGTCAAGTCCCGTATAGGCGGCAAATGTGACGCTACGTCCGTCAGTGAGCGTTATGTCGAGAATGATTTCGGTAAGTCCGGGGTTGAGACACAGCATGCGAGTCTCATCGGACGGATAGGCGTGATATAGTCCGCCGGGAGTGTGCAATGATGCCGTGACCGACTCAAACTCCGAGAGGAGGGTCTCGGTATAGGCCACCCTGACAAGGGCGTTGGCAAGCGAGAGCTTCAACACGGCATCGGTGTGCAGGCCTTCGTCGACCTGCACGTCAACTTTTCCCGAGAAAGCCGGACGGTCAAAGCCCTCGTGAATAGGATTGCCGCTGCCGGCCTGAAGCATGTAGAGTCCGGCTATGTAAAACTGTCCTTGCTGAAACTGCGAAGCGTCTTCCCACCTATGGGAATACTCTCCGTCATGTGAAGTCATAGTAAGCGACACAGAGCCTGTGGCCGGCTCATAACCTGTGGCTATAACGCTTCCTTCTCTACCGGCCATGCCGACGGTGTCATCAGCATCGATTGTCACTGACAGAAGCCCGGCACTCAGCGTGCCAAGCCTTGCGTTTTCAGACGTACATGCTCCCACCCCGCACATGAGCAGGATTATAAAGAACATTTTTGTGATGAATCGTAACATAACGGACGGCCGGATAGGGGGAGAATGGAAAATAGGGAGACTATTGTCAACCTCTTATAATTCGATACGGGACGCCGAGACGGGTTCTTCCATGAAGATAGCAGCCATGTCGGTAAACTTGTCGGGATGCTCGGTGGTAAAATATGTCACAGAGCCGCTTTTGGCACAGCGGGCATCCATCTCGGGATGACGCTTCATGTAGTCGGCCAGACTTGCAGCCACAAGCGCGCCCTGGGTTATGACCTTGGCTCGACGACCCACCTGTGCCTCGATTTTTTTGAGCAGGAGGGGATAGTGGGTGCATCCGAGCACCACAGTATCGGTATCGGGCTCCTCGGCAAAGAGTTCCTCGACATATTTCTTCACGAAATAGTCGGCTCCGGGCGAGTCATATTCCTTATTCTCCACCAGAGGGACCCACATGGGGCATGCCACCGATACGGTGCGGAAGGAAGGGAAAAATTTGGCAATCTCTATGTCATACGTTCCCGACGAGATGGTACCCGGGGTGCCGAGTACACCGATATTACCGTTTTTGGTGACATTGCCGAGAGCTTCGACTGTGGGGATAATCACGCCGAGCACACGTTTGGCTGGGTCGATGGCGGGTAGGTCTTTCTGCTGGATGGAGCGCAGGGCCTTGGCCGAGGCGGTGTTACATGCCAGTATCACGAGCTCGCATCCGCGGGCAAAAAGCTCTTTGACAGCCTGGAGCGTAAATTCGTACACCACATCAAACGACCGCGTGCCGTAAGGGGCGCGCGCGTTGTCGCCGAGATATATGTAATCATACTGCGGGAGTGCCTTACGTATCTCCTTGAGGATGGTAAGGCCTCCATAACCTGAGTCAAAAACTCCGATAGGTCCCATAAGTCTGTAGTCTTTTAATTGATTGTCCTTAAGAGTGTATTTAATAACTGTTACACCCTCTAATTCATCAGGCATCTCCGCCATAGAGTGGTGACTCTAATGCCGGAGATGCCGTGATGGATATAATTTGCCTGTCAACGGTGTGTATTAACCGATGGTGAGCAGATAGTTGTAGAAGTAGCTGACGATGCCGAGGCCGATGATGCCGGCTACGCATATCCACATGCCCAGACGCTCGGAGCATGCCGAACGGAATGTGGCGATGGGGGCGTCGCTGTCGTTGATAAACATAGCCTTGACTACGAGCAGGTAGTAGTAGAGCGAGATGATGGTGTTGATCAACGCGATGAGCACGAGCACGTAGAGGGCTACTGACTCGGTGCCGTTAAGAGCCGAGGTGAACACGAAGAACTTGCTGAAGAATCCGGCAAACGGGGGAATACCCGCGAGCGAGAACATGGCAAGCATCATGGTGAAAGCCAGGCGGGGGTTAGTCTTGTAGAGGCCGTTGTAGTCAGTCATGAGCAACTTGCCCGAAGCATTCTCGATGGCTCCGATGACGCCGAAGGCGGCAAGGTTGGAGAACACATAGACGAGCACGTAAAACATGAGTGCCGACACTCCCATTGCATTGTTGCCAATCACGGCGAGCATTATGTAGCCGGCCTGGGAGATTGACGAGAAGGCAAGGAAACGCTTCATGTTGACCTGACGCATCGCGAAGAGGTTACCCACGGTGATGGTGAGTATGATGAGCGCGTAGAGCATCCACTCCCAGGCATCGGAGTAGAGTGTGCCAAACACCTGTGTGAGCACAACAAGGAAGGCAAAGGCGGCCGAACCCTTGGAGATGACCGAGAGATAAGAGGTCACCGAGGTGGGTGCGCCCTGATATACGTCGGCGGTCCAGAGGTGGAAGGGCACGAGCGAAATCTTGAAGCCGAAGCCTGCGATGACAAAGGCGAGAGCCACAATCATCATGACGCCCATGTTGGCGCGGCAGAAGAGGGCGATGTCGGCATAGTAGAGCGAACCGGTGAGGCCGTAGACATACGAGAGACCCATCAGAAGAATGGCTGACGAGAACACGGCGGTGAGCACATATTTGATGGCTGCCTCATGGCTCTCATAGCGATTCTTGTCGAAAGCGACGAGGGCGCAGAGTGGGAGCGAGGCGGTCTCGAGTCCGATGATGAACATCAGGAAGTGACGGCTTGAAATCATGAAATACATGCCCAGGAGTGTGAGCAATATCAGTTCGTAGAACTCGCCGCGGCGCACGGAGGTAAACTCCGAGTTGGCCCACTTGATCGACTGGATGAGCACGATGACCACACCCACATTAAGAATATTCTTGATGGCCACCATTACGGGGTCGGTGACATACATTCCTGCAAACGCTACCGCATCGGCCTTGACAAGCGGGCAGAATCCCCAGACGGTAAACACGAGCATGAGCAGCGTGGAGATGACGGGGAGCGAAGCCTGTGACTTGCGCGGGGCGAAAGTATCGTAGAGGAATACTAACAGAAATACTACCAGCAGTCCGATTTCCTGCTTCAGTGCTAAAAACTGTGAATAATCCATTGCTTATATTCTAAATATTAGTGCAAGCCAAGGACAGAGAAAATCTGCGGGCTGAATGTGAACTTGATAAGGTCGGCGAAGAAGTTGGGGAAGCAGCCGATGCCGGCAACACACACGATGAGTGTGGCTGTCGAAAGACGTTCCCACCACTTTGCGTCGGTGAGTGACATATGGTGCTGATCATAGACGGGTCCGTAGAGCAGCTTGCCTACCACACGCAGGATGTAGACAGCGGTGGTCACGATAGAGCTGCATGCCAGGATGACGAACACGCGGTGGAAGAGGTCGGTGTGCTGGAACGAGCCGACAAAGATGGTCATCTCGGCCACGAATCCCGAGAGACCGGGAAGACCGAGCGACGCCATACCGGCTATCACGTAGCAGACGGAGAGATAGGGAAGTATCTGCATCATACCGCCCATCTCGCGGATGTCACGAGTGTGGGTACGTCCGTATATCATACCGATGAGCGCGAAGAAGAGGGCTGTCATCAGACCGTGAGAGAGCATCTGCATGATGGCACCCGTCATGGCTGTGGTATTGAGCATGAGGATTGCAAAGAGCACCAGGCCGCAGTGTGACACGGAGGAGTAAGCGTTGATATACTTGAGGTCGTTCTGCACACACGCGCTGAATGCACCATACACTACCGAGATGCCGGTGAGGATGATGAATATCCATGCTAGCTCGTGGGCTGCCTGGGGCATCAGGTAGATGGCCACACGGAAGCAGCCATATCCGCCGAGCTTCATGAGCACGCCTGCGTGGAGCATCGACACAGCCGTGGGGGCCGAGGCGTGACCGTCGGGCGACCATGTGTGGAAGGGGAACATGGCACCGAGCACACCGAAGCCGACAAATGTCATCGGGAAGAGGAACTTCTGCCAGCCGACGGTGATTGAGTCGTTGTTGACAATCTCAAGGATATTCCATGTAAGGGGCTGTCCTGCGGGAGCAGAGTGATAGTAGATGCCGATAAGGCCGAGCATCAGGAAGGCCGAGCCGCCCATAAGCATAAGGGTCAGCTTCATGGCCGAATAGTTCTTGTTGCCCGAGCCCCACACGCCGATGAGCAGGTACATGGGGATGAGTGCCACCTCATAGAACATGAACATCGTGAAGAGGTCAATCGAGATGAAGAATCCATACACACCCGTCGAGAGGAGTATGAGCCAGAGGAAGAACTCCTTGGGCTGAGGTATCTCCCACGACGCGAAGCTGCCGGTAATCATAATCACACCGGTGAGCAGAAGCATGGCGATGGAGATGCCGTCGACTCCGACTGCGAGATGGATATTGAGGGGTGCGAACCACTCCCACGACCCGAGATAGAGCATGGGCGCGTCATTGCCGGCGGCACGCAGACCGAGATAATCAATGAGAAGCCATACCGACAGTGCAGTGAGCGCGACCGAGCCGGTGACAGCCACGGCGCGTATCTGCTTGATGTCGCGGCACAGGAACAACCCCAGGAGCATCACCAAGGGGATGATCACGAAATAGATTAATATATTTGAGAACATATCGTTACTATATTTGCTACTTAATACACTATCATAGGATGCACACTGCGGCTATGAGACCGAGCAATACGGCTCCGATGAGATACCACCATATATACATCTGCACCTTGCCGCTCTGGAGACCCTTGATGGCCACCGAAGCCTTATTGGTGACATAGGCAAATCCGTCCATGGTGCCGTCGATGATGTGGCGGTCAAACCATGCGATGGGCTTGCATATGCCGTCAAAGATGATGCGGCGTGTGATGAAGAGATAAATCTCGTCCCAATAGAAACGGTGCAGGGCTGCGGTCCAGAGCCAGCGGCAAGAGTCGGCCATGCGGGTGGGCTTGTCGTTTTTCTTGAGATAGAGCGAAGCGGCAAAGAGGATAGCCACGACAGCCACGGCGATACTCATTCCGGCTACGGTCCAGTCGAGATGGATGTGATACTCGTGTCCGTCATAGGTGACAAGCTCGCCGAAGGGGGTGAAGCCACACACTGTCGACACGATCGCAAGGAATACGAGGGGGAATGCCATGGCCAGGGGTGACTCGTGGGGCATAGAGGCATGGTGGCCGTGAGCTTCCTGCTCCTTGACGCGGGCCTCATAGTCGGGGGTATCCCACCAGAAGATGAGGAAGTACATGCGGAACATGTAGAAGGCGGTCATGCCGGCGACCATCATCATCCACACACCCCAGAAGGTGCTGTTGGCAAAGCATGCGGTAAGAATCTCGTCCTTGGAGAAGAATCCGGCAAACGGGGGTATACCTGCGATGGCAAGACAGCCGATGAGGAATGTGATGTGGGTTATAGGCATGTATTTTCTGAGGCCGCCCATGGCTGTGTAGTTGTTGGAGTGGACAGCGTGGATGAGCGATCCGGCTCCGAGGAATAGGAGGGCCTTGAACATGGCGTGGGTGAAGAGGTGGAACATGGAGGCCATGTAACCGAGACCTTCGTGGATGGCCTCGCCGTTCTTTGAGGCTACACCGAGCGATACCATCATGAACGCAATCTGCGAGATGGTCGAGAATGCGAGGATACGCTTGATGTCAATCTGAGTGCATGCAACCACCGCTGCATAGAATGCCGTGACGGCACCTACGACAGTGATGAATGTCAGTGCTGCGTCCTCAAGCATGTAGAGGGGGAAGAGTCGGGCTACGAGATACACACCGGCCACAACCATGGTGGCGGCGTGGATGAGTGCCGACACAGGGGTCGGGCCCTCCATGGCGTCGGGGAGCCAGATGTGGAGCGGGAGCATGGCCGACTTGCCCATACCGCCGGTGAAGATGAGCACCAGGGCCCATGTGAGCACCGAGGCACCCATGAATGTAGCACCCTCAAACGAGGCGAAGACGCCCTGGGGGTCCTGAGTCATGGGCAGGAAGTCGAGATGACCTGTATAGAACGAAAGTATGAGGATACCGAGAAGGAATCCGAGGTCGGCGAAACGGGTGACGATAAACGCTTTCTTACAAGCCGAGACGGCCGAGGGAAGCGTGTAGAAGAATCCGATGAGCAGGAATGACGACGCGCCCACAAGCTCCCAGAAGATGTACATCTGGAAGATGTTGGTAGCGACAACGAGTCCGAGCATCGAGAAACTGAAGAGCGACAGGAAGGCATAGTAACGCTGGAAACCCTTCTCACCGTGCATATAGCCGAGCGAATAGACATGCACCATAAACGAGATGGTGGGGATGACTATAAGCATCAGTGCCGAGATGGGGTCGAGCAGAAATCCGAGCTTGATGGCAAGCGCGGGGGTAAACTGAAGCCATGTCTGATTGAACACCGTGTACTGCAGACGTGTGGTGCCCTCGATAAACTCGGGCGCGCCTGAGAACCAGTAGGTGAACGCTGTGTAATATGACAGGACAAGCACAGTGCCCATGCCCAAAGTGCCGAGTGTACCGGCGAGCTTATGGCTCATCTTCATGCCCAGCAGTCCCAGGATGAGGAACATGCAGAGCGGGATGGCTAATATAAGTACAGGAATTGTAATATCCATATCGCTATTAGTGTTTCATTTGGGTTGCGTCGTCCACGTCGATGTTTTTGCTCACCCTGAAGAGGTTGATGATAATGGCGATGGCGAGAGCTGTCTCGGCGGCCGCGATGGCGATGCCGAAAAGCGTGAACATCCATCCGTCATTGGTGCCGGGGAACAGATAACGGTTGAATACGACAAAGTTAATATCGACAGCGTTGAGCATCAGTTCGAGCGAAATGAGCATCGCTATCATGTTGCGGCGGGTAAGGAAGCCGTAAACCCCGCAGCAGAACATCACCAGGGCGGGGACCAGATACCATATAAGTGTTATATCCATAATCGTATCGGGGGGTTAACGTTTGCGGGCGACCACTACGCCACCTATTATACATGCGAGGAGCAGCACGCTGACTGCCTCAAAGGGGAGCAGATACTGACCGTGGCCCGTGCCGAGCATGGCGGTGCCGATCTCGTGCATGGTCGGGTTGGACATTGCGGGGGCCGATGTAAACATGTCGGCGCAACGCGAGCACAAGGCCCATCCGCACGCACCGGCCGCTGCGAGCGCGCCGAGGATGCCGAGCAGACGCTTGTTTGACTCGAGCTTGGCACTGTTGTCGCCGGGACGGGTGGTGAGGAGTATCGAGAATACAAACAGCACCACTATACCTCCGGCATAGACGGCTATCTGCACGCTGCCCAGAAATTCATAGTCGAGCTTGAAGTAAAGCGCGGCTGTGGCAAAGAGGGTAAAGAGCAGATAGGTGGCCGCGCGGAGTATCTTGCGCGTGGTGACAGTAAGTACCGAAAAGATGACAATCGCCAAGGCGATTATCCAGTAAAAAATTATACTTCCTGCTGATTCCATATACTGTGATAATAATTTTAGCTATTGGAGGCTTATTCGCCGGCCTGAGCGGCTTTGGCGGCTTTGAGCTGAGCGGCCTTGATGATGGCGGCACGTATCTTCTCGAGCTTCTCGGGGTCGGAGGCTGCTGCGGCGAGAGCCTTTTTCTGAGCGTCGTTAAGCTCGATTCCGGCCAGAGGATCGGCCTCGGCTGCGGGAGCTCCGGATGCTGCCGCGGCTTTCTTGGCCTCGGCGGCTGCCTTGGCGGCGGCTATCTTGGCCTCTTTCTCGGCCTGCAGCTTGGCTATCTGCTCGGGTGTGGGCTTGGGCTCCTCCTTCTCGGGTAGATAATTGAGTTTCTTTACGAGCTTGCCGCGTGTGAACACAGCCTGCTCAAAATCGTTGCTGAAATCGAGAGCGTCGGTCGGACAGTTGGTGACGCAGAGCTGGCAGAACGTGCAACTGCCAAGGTCATACATGTACTTGTCGAGCTTCTTTTTCTTCTTGCCGTCCCAGGTCTCTACCTGCTTGATGTCAAGAGAGATTGTCCCGTTGGGACACACGCGCTCACAGGTGCCGCAAGCTATACACTTGTGGTCGCCCTGGTCGTCATACTTCAGCCGCAGCACGGCGCGGAAGCGGTCGGCCACGGGAAGGTTGTCGCGGTTGTCGGGATACTCTTCGGTAATCTTTGGGGTGACAAATTCCTTGCCGGTCACCGACATTCCCTTGATGAGACTTGCGATGCCCGACCCGAGATTGGAGAAATAGTCTTTTACACTACCCATGTTTAAGGATTGGTATTATTATATATGTTGCTAATTTTTCACCTGGCCGCCTATGATGTCGAGCAGCTCGGTGGTTATGCTCTGCTGGCGCAGCTTGTTGTATTCAAGCTGCAACTGCTCGAGCAGGTTCTTTGCATTATCATTCGCGCTCTGCATGGCCATGATGCGGGCGGCCTGTTCGGAGGCGCGGTTTTCGGTAAATACTTCCTGCATCACCGAGAGCAGAAACATCGGCAGCACCGAGCGGAATATCGAGGCTGCGTCAGGCTCGAAGATGTAGGGACGGCACTGTGTCTTGACCCCTTCGGCCGAGAAGGTCGAGGCATCGACGGGCAGATATTGCTCATAGCGCAGACGCTGACGGCTCACACTCTGAAAGTTCATGTAGAGGAGCTTGACAGTGTCAATCCCGCCCGAGAGAAATTGCTCTCCGAGACGTCCGGCAAAGGCCTTGATGACCTCATAGCCGCTCTTGGAATTGACTTCCTCCGAGTAAGCCACGGTGATGTGGGGGTCGTCGAGCTTGGCCACGGCCTTGTGTATCTTGCGGCCGATGGTGAAGATGGTGAAGTCGACCCCTTCGCCATACTCGGCGCGACACTCTTTAAGTCGGGCGAGCAGTTCCTTGAAGATGTTGATGTTGTAGCCTCCGCACAATCCGTCGTCCGATCCGAGCACCACTATACCCACACGCTTTACCTCGCGAGGCTCGGTGAGCGGCGACGAGAACTCGGCGTCGGCACTCAGCAGATTGCCGATTATGGACTCTATCTGCCCGCGGTAGGGCAATTGCTTCCGCAGGTCGGCCTCGGCACGGTGCATCTTGGCCGAGGATATCATCTTCATGGCTCCGGTGATTTTCTCACTGGAGGCCACTGAGCCGATGCGTCCTTTGAGTTCGCGTAGTGTTGCCATTGGATGGAGTTATGGATTGATTGTGACGGTGGTGATGTTTTTAAAAGTTTAAAGTTTAGAGTCCGGAAGTTTAGAATCCAAACTTTTAGAAAGACCCTGCTATCTCGGTCGCGGCTGCGGTGAGGTGGGCTTCGATGTCTTCGTCGAGTTTGCCGGCGCGTATGGCATCCATATCCTGGGGATACTTGGCGTGCATGAGCTGGAGGAAGTTTTTCTCAAACTCGGCCACCTTGTTGACAGGCACCTTCTCGAGCAGACCGCGTGTGCCGCAATATATCACGGCCACTTCATCCTCGACTGCCATAGGCGAATACTGGGGCTGGATGAGCAGACGCTCGTTCTTGCGGCCCTTGTCGATGACGCGGGCTGTCACGGCATCGATGTCGCCGCCAAATTTGGTGAACGACTCAAGCTCGCGGAACTGTGCCTGGTCAATCTTGAGCGTACCTGCCACCTTCTTCATCGACTTGATCTGCGCGCTACCGCCCACACGCGACACCGAGATACCCACGTTGATGGCGGGACGGATGCCACGGTTGAAGAGTGCGGTCTCGAGGAATATCTGACCGTCGGTGATGGAGATAACGTTGGTGGGGATGTAAGCCGACACGTCACCGGCCTGAGTCTCGATGATGGGAAGCGCGGTGAGCGAGCCTCCGCCCTTGACCTTGCCTTTGAGCGACTCGGGCAGGTCGTTCATATTCTCGGCCACCTGCTGGTTGTCGATAATCTTGGCGGCGCGCTCGAGCAGACGGCTGTGGAGATAGAAGATGTCGCCCGGATAAGCCTCGCGGCCCGAAGGACGCTTGAGCACGAGTGAAATCTCACGATAGGCCACGGCCTGCTTGGAGAGGTCGTCATAGATGATGAGGGCGTCGCGGCCGGTGTCGCGGATATACTCGCCGATGGCCACGCCCGCAAAGGGTGCGTAGTAGCGCATGGACGCCGAGTCGGAGGCTGTGGCGGCCACGACCACGGTGTAGTCGAGCGCGCCGTGCTGGCGCAGGGTCTCGACAGTGGCGGCTACCGACGAGGCCTTCTGACCGATGGCCACGTAGATACAGTAGACGGGCTTGCCTTCCTCAAAATTCTTGCGCTGATTGATTACGGTGTCGATTGCCACGGCAGTCTTACCGATCTGACGGTCGCCGATGATAAGCTCGCGCTGACCGCGGCCTATAGGCACCATCGAGTCGATGGCCTTGAGACCGGTCTGGAGAGGCTGCTTCACAGGCTGACGGAAAATTACGCCGGGGGCCTTGCGCTCGAGGGGCATGGGGAGCAGCTCGCCCTCGATAGGTCCGCGCCCGTCGATGGGCTGGCCGAGCACATTGATGACGCGCCCAAACACGCCGTCGCCGACGTTGATTGAAGCAATTTCACCGGTGCGCTTCACGGTCATGTTTTCGGTGACCTTATTGACGTTGTTAAGGAGTATCACGCCGACGTTGCTCTCCTCGAGGTTGAGGGCCACGCCCTTGACGCCGTTTTCGAACTCTACGAGCTCGTTGGCACATACGTTGTCGAGGCCATACACGTGGGCCACGCCATCTCCCACTTCGAGGACGATGCCGGTTTCTTCAAACGACACCTTAGAGTTGACGTTCTCCAACTGTTGCTTCAGTACCTGAGAAATCTCGCTTGGGTTAATCATTGGTAAGACTGATTGTAATAATGTGGGATTATTTACTTAAAAGTTTGAGGCGTAGCTGCTTGAGTTCATTGGCAACGGATGCGTCGAGCTTTTCGTTGTCGATGCTGACTACAAACCCGCCTATAAGGTCGGGGTCGATGAGATGTCTGTACTCCATCTGAGCCGAGCCGAGGTGCCGCTGTATGAGCTTCCTGAGTCTGTCCTCGTCGGCCGGGGCCATCGGGGCGGCCGAGGTGACGGTGACAAGACGTATGTTGTGCTTCAGGCGGTACATCTTAAGATAAGCCAGGGCTATGTCACGCGCCATGTCGAGGCGGTTGTTGTCGGCGAGCAGTGTCATGAAACGCTCCATGACATCATCGCCGGCGGCCACACCCGAGGCCGTGTCGAGCAACTGTATCTTGTCGCGACGCGACACAAACGGGTTGCTCACGGCCTTGGTAAGCTCAGGCTCTGAGGCAAACGCCTCGGCGAGCTTCTGCATGAGGTCAAACACTCGCTTGTCGCTGCCGCTCTCGGCGGCATACTCATAGAGAGCTTTGGCGTAACGGTTTGGGATGAGACCTTGGTTCATTGCTTAAGATTGGTGGGGGTGGTGAGAGTAGAGGTATAGAGGCCTCAGTTTTGTTTCTCGATTTCGTCGAGCAGCGAGTTGACAAGTTTCTCCTGAGCTTTCTCCTCCTTCATCTGATTGCGCACCACCTTCTGGGCGATGTCGAGAGCGAAGGTGGAGACTTCGTTACGAAATTGCTCCTGAGCTGCTTTGCGCTCCTGTTCGATTGACTGTTTCGCGCTGACCATCACTTTTTTGGCCTCCGATTGGGCTGCGGCACGGGCTTCCTCGATGATCTGAGTCTTCATCTTGTCGGCCTCGCGCAGCATCTCGGCCTGCTGGCGACGGGCATCTGCTATGTATTTATCCGCCTCTTCGCGGGCATGGTCAAGCTGTTGTTTGGCACTTTGAGCATACTCCACACCCTTGTCGATGAGGTCGGCACGGTCGGACACTCCTTTCATAATCGCGGGCCAGCCCCATCGCCACAGGATGACGAAGAGGATGGCAAACGATACGAACATCCAGAATATCAGGCCGAAATCAGGCGTGAATAGTTCCATAGCGTTGTAGTTGACCTGTGGATTAGCCTACGAACATTGCGAGGATACACACGATAACGGCAAAGAGGGCAACACCCTCGATAAGAGCCGCGATCACAATCATGTTGCTTCGGATGTCACCGGTCGATTCGGGCTGACGGGCGATTGCCTCCATGGCTGAGCCGCCGATTTTGCCGATGCCGATACCTGCACCGATAGCTGCGATTGCCGCACCGATGCATACACCGATGCCAAGTGTTCCTTCGATTGCTGCTAAAATCATTGCTAACATAACTTTAGAATTTTTTGGGGGTTTATTTTTTAGAGATTATTATTGCTGACTGTTGAGGCGAGAGTTTACGGATTGTGGGGCACTACGGCTTTCTCCTCATGCTTATCATGGTGTCCTTCCTCCTGACCGAGTGCGATAAAGAGGGTCGAGAGCATGGTGAACACATAGGCCTGGATAAAACTCACGAGCACATCGATACAAAGCATGAACACCGAGAATATCACCGACACCACGGCGGTCGCGCCGGTCACCACCGGACCCATGGCCGCGAAGATGAAGATAAGCAGGGTGAGCACTATCACTATCATGTGACCGCCCATCATGTTGGCGAAAAGACGCACGGTGAGAGCCGCCGGCTTGGTGAACACGCCGAAGATTTCGATTATCGGCATGATGGGAAGAGGCCATTTGAGCCACCAGGGCACCTCGGGATTGAATATCTCTTTCCAGTAATGTTTGGTGGCGAAGATATTGGTGATAAAGAATGTAAGTATGGCGAGCACAAGCGTCACGGCTATATTGCCTGTCAGATTGGCTCCGCCCGGAAATATCACTATGAGGCCCAGGAGGTTCATGATGAGGATGAAGAAGAACACCGTGAGCAGATAAGGGGCGAAACGCTGAGCCTTGTTCTTGAGCGTGGGCTTGATGACTCCGTCATATATGAAGAGAATCACAAACTCTATCGCGCCCACCATCTTGCGCGGGCCTTTCATGCCTTGTGTACGGTGCCAGCGGGCTACGGAAAGTATACACCATATGCACAGGAGCACCGCGATAAAGACTCCACACACATTTTTGGTAATGGAGATGTCCACAGCGGGCTTGACTTCCTGACCGCCGACGATCTCTACGACCTTACCCTTGTAGGGGCTGTCCTTGCCGGCAATCTTAAACTCGGCGTCTCCGTCGCGATACACTTCACCGCCCGTCACACGCGAGGATGAGAACACGTGCAGGCCGTCCGAACCCCATACGATGACGGGGAGAGGGATGCGCTTGTGATGATTGAAGGGCACCTCCCATCCATATCCGTCGCCAAGATGCTCGAATATGATGCCTTGGGCGTCAATGCCCTCCTCCTTTGACCCATCGGTGTCGTGGCCCGAAGCGAGGGCCATGGCCGGAGCCAGGAGAGCGATGAGCGCGAGTGCTATGGTTGTGAAGATATTTTTCATCGCCGGTAAGTTAATATATGCATACTGACACTACGTCGCTGTCGACATCGGCTATGCCGCCCTGTATATCCACCCGCTGCTCTGTGCCGCCCGAGGTGTAGCGCACGGTGCCGGGGGTGAGGGTGGAGATTAGCGATGCATGGCCGGGGAGCACGGTGAAGGCTCCCATAGTCCCTGGCAGGTGCACCACGGAGGCGTCACCTTGAAACAGGATGTCGTCGGCTGAAATTATCTTGAGTGTCATCGGCTTGGATTATTGTAATAGTGATATGCTTATGAGGAGTGGCTATCGTTGCTGACGAGTCGGGGCAGTCGTCTCAGGCACCGGCCTCGGCAAGAAGTTTCTTACCCTTGGCTATGGCGTCGTCGATGGTGCCGACGTTGAGGAATGCCTGTTCGGGCAGGTCGTCGACCTCGCCGGCAAGAATCATCTTGAAGCCGCGGATGGTCTCGCTGAGAGGCACCATCACACCCGGCAGACCGGTGAACTGCTCGGCCACGTGGAACGGCTGGGAGAGGAATCGCTGCGCACGGCGTGCTCGGGCCACGACGAGCTTGTCCTCGTCGCTGAGCTCATCGACACCGAGGATGGCGATGATGTCCTGAAGCTCGTTATATTTCTGAAGCAACTGCTTCACAGCCTGGGCTGTGTTATAGTGGTCTTCGCCGATGATATTGGGGTCGAGGATACGCGATGTCGACTCGAGAGGATCAACGGCCGGATAGATGCCGAGCTCGGTAATCTTACGCGAGAGCACGGTAGTGGCATCGAGGAAGCTGAAGGTGGTAGCCGGAGCGGGGTCGGTCAAGTCGTCGGCCGGCACATAGATGGCCTGTACCGAGGTAATCGAACCGTTTTTGGTCGAAGTGATACGCTCCTGAAGAGCACCCATCTCAGAGGCAAGCGTGGGCTGATAGCCTACAGCCGAGGGCATACGGCCGAGAAGAGCCGACACCTCCGAACCTGCCTGGGTGAAACGGAATATGTTGTCGATAAAAAGGAGGATGTCCTTACCGCCGCCGTCCTGGTCGCGGAACTGCTCGGCGACTGTCAGACCCGAGAGTGCCACACGCAGACGTGCGCCCGGGGGCTCGTTCATCTGACCGAACACGAGGGTGGCCTGTGAATCCTTCACCTGATCCATGTCGACATCGGCAAGATTCCACTCGCCTTTCTCCATGCCTTCCTCAAACTTCTTGCCATACTTCACAACGCCGCTCTCGATCATCTCGCGGAGCAGGTCGTTACCCTCGCGGGTACGCTCGCCCACACCGGTGAATACCGAGAATCCGTTATGTCCCTTGGCGATGTTGTTGATGAGCTCCATGATGAGCACTGTCTTGCCCACACCTGCACCGCCGAACAGACCGATCTTGCCACCCTTGCTGTAAGGCTCGAGCAAGTCGATGACCTTGATGCCGGTGTAGAGTATCTCGGTGCCGATGGTGAGGTCCTCAAACTCGGGAGCCGGCTGATGGATGGGACGGAGGTCCTTGCGGTCAAGCTGAGGCAGACGGTCGATGGCATCACCGATGACGTTGAGCAGGCGGCCTTTCACCTGCTCGCCGGTGGGTACCGCGATGGGTCGCTCGAGATTGTCAACACGCGCTCCGCGCTGCAGACCGTCGGTACTCTCCATAGCCACGCAGCGCACGGTCTTTTCACCGATGTGCTGCTCCACTTCGAGTATCAGCTCCGAGCCGTCGGGACGCACTACTTTGAGAGCGGTGTAGATGGGAGGGATGATGTTGTCATCGCCTTCAAACATCACGTCGACCACAGGTCCTATCACCTGGACGATTTTGCCATATTTTTCACTCATCGCGATTAGGGGGTATTAAGTGCGCCGTCATGACGGACGCGACATAGTATTTTTAAGGATTTCTTATGTTTTTAGAGGTAGAGGCTGTAAGTCACCACAATCACCATCAGCACAAGGTTGAAGAGATTGATGGGGAGCAGATATTTCCACTCGAGCGTAAGGAGCTGGTCGATACGCAGACGGGGGAATGTCCACTTGAACCATATGATGATAAACGACAGCGCGATTGCCTTGCCGATAAACCATACCACCGAGGGGATATAGTCCATCACTTGGTTGAAAGCGTCGAGGCCGGGAATATGGAGCGGCATCCAGCCTCCGAAGAAGAGGAGTGCGGCCACGCCCGACACGATGAAAAGATTGAGATACTCGGCAAGATAGAAGAAACCGAAGTGGATACCTGAATACTCGGTGTGGTAACCGGCCGTCAGCTCGCTCTCGGCTTCGGGAAGGTCAAACGGGCCACGGTTGGTCTCGGCCGTACCTGCTATCATGAATATCACAAAAGCGATGATGGCGGGGATGTGTCCCGAGAAGATGAACCACAGGTGTTCCTGGGCCATCACGATGTCGGTGACGTTCATCGAACCGGCTATCACTACCATAGTCACAACACACAGGCCCATCGAAAGTTCATAACTCACCATCTGCGCGCCCGAACGGAGTGCGCCGATAAGCGTGAACTTGTTGTTGGACGACCATCCGGCCAGCAGAATACCGAGCACTCCTATCGACGACACAGCCAACAGGAAGAAGATGCCCACATTGAAGTTGATTATCTGAAGGCCGTTGCCCCACGGGAGCACCGCAAACGCGAGCATCGAGGCGATGATGACCAGATAGGGAGCAAGCGCAAAAAGAAACTTGTCGATATGGTTGAGTGAGATAAGCTCCTTGATGAGTATCTTGAACATATCGGCCACGCTCTGGAGCAGTCCCCAGGGACCTACGCGGTTAGGGCCGAGACGACACTGGAAATAGGCGCAGACCTTGCGTTCGAAGAGGATATAGAAAAGGGCGAGGACCGCATAGAGGAGCATCAGCCCCACTCCTATGAGCAGACACTCGAGTGTGACCGCAGCCCACTCGGGCATATAACCGAGCAGCAAGGAATGAATCCAGGCAGTTGCTACTGATAAGTCTTGCATACTGTTACTTATGTGATTGGATTATTGTGATAGTGACGATTTATCGGTGGGGGGATAGTGTGGTGGTGTGACGGATTACCGGTCGATGTCGGGCACGATGTAGTCCATCGAGCCGCCGATGGTGATAAGGTCGGCAATCTTCTGACCGCGGGTGATGTGGTCGACCACAGCCGCGGCGGGCAGACACGGAGGAGCAATCTTCAGACGATAGGGCATCGTGCCACCGTCGCTCTCGAGATATACGCCGAATGTGCCTCGGCATCCCTCGACCATCTTGAACCAGTGGCCTACGGGGAGCTTGAGCACCTTGGGCACCTTCACGCAATACTCTCCGTCGGGTATATTGTCGATGAGCTGGGCGATGATGCGCGCGCTCTGCACCATCTCGTCCATACGCACCTTGAAACGGGCCATCGAGTCGCCCTCCTCACGCACCACTTCGTCGAAGTCAAGCTCGGAATAGATGCTGTAAGGATGGAGCTTGCGCACGTCGCACGCCCAACCCGAGCCACGTCCGTTGGGGCCGGTGACAGCCCAGGATATGGCATCCTCGCGGCTGAGCACACCCACGTCCTCCATACGGTCGCGGGCAATGACGTTGCCGGTAAATATCTTATTGTATTCCTTGATGTTGGCGGGGAGCACATCGAGCAGGGCATGCACGTCGCCCACGAAGTCGGGATGGAGATCCTGCATTACACCGCCGATGCAGTCATAGTTGAAAGTCATGCGTGCGCCGCATGTCTTCTCCATGATGTCGAGTATCTGCTCGCGCACACGCAGGGTGTAGAAGAGCATGGTGGTCGCACCGAGGTCCATGCAGTAGGTGCCGATAAAGAGGCAGTGGGAGGCGATGCGAGAGATCTCGTCCATGAGCACACGTATCACCTGTGCGCGGCGCGATATCTGGATACCGGCGGCCTCCTCGATGAGCATGCACAGACAGTGATGATAGGGATGGGCCGAGAAATAATCGAGACGGTCCATGAAATGGAGTGTCTGCGGATAGGTGTCCACCTCGCATATCTTCTCGACTCCGCGGTGGATATAGCCCAGATAGATGTCGATTTTCTTGATAATCTCACCGTCGACAGCCGTGCGGAAACGGAGCACACCATGTGTGGCGGGGTGCTGCGGGCCTATGTTGACCACAAAGTCATCAGGCTCGAATATGCGACGCTGCTCCTTTACAATCTTGCCGTCGCGCTCCACCCACATGTCGGTAAAGTCGGTCTGACGCTCGTTCTCGATTGATACGGGGTTGATATTGGGGTCGTCGTTGTAATCCTTGCGCAGAGGGAAACCCTTCCAGTCGATATTGAGGAAGAGACGGCGCATGTCGGGATTGTTGACGAAGATTATGCCGAAGAAGTCATAGACCTCGCGCTCATAGATGGTGGCAATAGCCCAGAGGTCGTGCACCGAGTGGATGAGAGGCATCTCACGGTCGCCTGTGGCCATCACTTTGACCGACACGCGCTCATTGCTTGCGGTGGAGATGAGCTCATAGATACAGCCCATGCCGTTTTCCTTCCAGTCCATACCTACGATGGTCACGAGGAAATCAAACGACAGCTCCGCGTCATGGCGCAGCGTGGCGGCCACGTCATGCCACTGTGCGTCGGGCACTGTCATCTCGAGGATGTCGGTCTGCTCGAAAGTGACCTGGGGAAACAGCTTGGAAATCTTTTCCTGGATGTTAGCCATTATATATAAGGTGTAATAATGATTCTACAAATAGTGGGGAGGGATTTTTATCAGTCGTTGACTCCGGGCACCGGGTGCGCGGCAAGAAACTCCTGCTGTTTCTCCTGACGGTTGACACCGCCGAAGAATTTCTCCACCTTAATCTTACGCGAGAGCTGCATGATGCCATATATCATGGCTTCGGGACGCGGAGGGCATCCGGGCACAAACACATCGACAGGCACTATGTCCTCGATGCCCATAGCCACATGATAGCTCTTCTTGAAGGGGCCGCCCGAGATGGCGCAACTGCCGCATGCTATCACATATTTGGGCTCGGCCAACTGGTCATACAGACGGCGGAATACGGGTGCCATACGGTGGACAATCGTGCCGGCCACCATCATGAAGTCGGCCTGACGGGGCGAGGCTCGCGCTACTTCCCAGCCAAAACGCGCCATGTCGTAACGCGCCGCTCCGAGCGACACGAACTCTATACCGCAGCAACTGGTGGCGAAGGTAAGAGGCCAGATAGAGTTAGACCGCCCCCAGTTGATAAGTTTGTCGAGCGAGCCCACAATCACGTTGGTGCCGCTCTTCTGAAGCTCCTTCACGAGCTTCTCGATATACTCATTGTCTTTCCATGCCTCATAGGGCATGCCTTGCGTAGTTACTTCCATTCAAGAGCTCCTTTCCGCCAGGCATACACGAGACCCAGCACTATAATTCCGAAAAATACTGCGATAGCTGTCAGACCCTGTGTGCCCAGTTCGTGAACACGTACGGCCCACGGATAAAGAAACACTGTCTCGACGTCAAACATCAGGAAGAGAATGGCAAAAAGATAATATCCCACCTTGAATTGAGCCATTGACTCGCCTCGGGTTGGGATACCACATTCGTAAGCCTCGCCTTTCTGCGGATTGAACGACTTGGGCGATATAAGCCCGGCGAGCCATAGAGCGACAGCTACCAGGGCGACGCCCGTGCATAGAGCGACCACCGCTAAGGTTGCATTTTGAATTGCTAATGCTATCATATTATGAGTTAAATCGTTTTTCGTCGATAGTTATTGCGCTGTGTTTGTGCCGTTTGCACACAACCGAGACTCCTCAGTCAGTGCACGGCACACTTTCGGCTGTGCAAATATAGAAAAATTTCTTCAATTTGACACCTTTTTAACGCATGGTATTTTTCTATTTTTCCTAAAATTTTTTCATGGCCTTACCGCCATGCGGATGCACGGCGTAAAACGACTGACGGCTTGTCAGAAATTATAGCCGATCGAGAGCTGAAACAGATTCCACTGATTGTCCATCAGCTCGGCCACATCCCTGATGCCCCACTGATATTGCAGCCCGACCACATAATGGTGGTCAAACGTATAGGACGCACCCAGGCCTATGCCTGACTGCCAGCGGTGATAGCCCTGCGATTTGCTGAACAGCTTCACTTTTTCCTGGGCATAGCCCTCCATGTCGCGCATCTTCATGCCATACTTGCCATAGACGCCATAGCTGAAATACGGTCCGAAAAATATCTGCAGATCTGAGTCGGGGGTAAATCTCAGATGATAGGACGCATACACCGGCAACTCGAGAAAGTTGACAGCCCATGTGGCTTTGGCTTTCATGCCGAGCATGTCTCCTACCTGAGCCTCCACATCATTCATCGACGCGCCCTTCATGGTAAAATACAAGCCTGTGTTTATTGAGAAGCTTTTGATGAGATTGACATCCACGGCAGCCCCTAGAGCCACACCCTTGCGGCCGTCATAATAACCGCTTCCTTTCCCGGCCATGGAAGCGAAGTTCCAGCCCAGACGGGCTCCGACTGTCACAGTCTTCACAGGCTCCGCACTGTCCCACAGCAGCGACTGCGCGCTTGCACCCATGGCCAACAGCAGCACGAGAATAGCGATAATGGTCTTTTTCATAACGTGATGTTTTATCATTGATAATGCTACAACAAAGTTACTCACTGCCAATGATTGGACAAGCCCGCAGGTGGTTAATAGTTGTTAAATTCCATTGGCCTGATTTTCGCTGAAATTGGCCGTACAAGGCGTCTCGCCCGGATAGGTCACTTCCCAGAGATACAATGCCTGAGGGGGCATGGATGTGCCGGCCGCGCAGCGGTTGCGACGCTCTATGATACGGGCAAAATCGTCGACCGTAATCTTTCCTCGCCCTACCTCGACAAGCGTACCGACCACCGCCCTCACCATATTGCGCAGAAAACGGTCGGCCGTAATCACAAACACCCACCCTTCGCCGCCAAATGCATCGATGCGGTGCCACGCGGCATGCGTCACACGACAGATATTAGTCTTTGCATCGGTGTGGAGTTTGGCAAACGAGGTAAAATCGTCTGTACCAGTCAGCAGCGCGGCCGCACGGTTCATGGCCTCATAGTCAAGCCCGGCCGGAGCCTTCCAACTGAGGGGATAGAAAAAAGCCGATTTCTCACCGACGGCATAATAGTGATAGGTGCGCGAGGTAGCGTCAAACCGGGCATGCAGACCGGAATCTACCTGATATATCTCATGTATGGCTATATCGCGTCCCACCATGGCATTGAGCGATCCTACGAGCCTCACCGTGTCGGCTATCTCATCGTCAACATCAAAATGTGCCACCATCATGCGGGCATTCACACCCGCATCGGTGCGTCCCGCACCGACTATCTTCATCGGGCGTCGCATCACCTTTGACAGCGCGCCCTCTATAATCTCCTGCACCGTGACCGCCCCCGGCTGTGACTGCCAGCCGTGATAAGGCTCCCCACGATAGCTGAGACGCATGAAATACCTCACAATCAATTAGCAATTAGCAATTAGTAATTAGTAATTAGCAATTAGCAATTACAATCAGAGGCAATTGCCTCAAAAAAATTACTAATTACTAATTGCTAATTACTAATTGAATTTTAGTCTTTTTCGATATAAGTATATCCGTAGAGACCCGAGCGGTAGTTGCTCAGGAACTCGCGGCCCTCCTCGGGCGAAATCTTGCCCTCCTTCATCGAGGCGGTCACCCAGGCCTCGACATTGCGCACCAGTTTCTTGGGATTGAACTGCACATAATCGAGCACATCGGCCACAGTCTCACCGTCGATTATACGGTCTATCTCATAACGGTCCTTGTAGACCGAGATATGCACGGCATTAGTGTCGCCAAACAGGTTGTGCATGTCGCCGAGTATCTCCTGATAGGCCCCGACAAGAAACACGCCGAGATAATAAGGCTCGCCGGGCTTCACGGGATGCACGGGCAGCGACCCGACCGTAGTGCCCGAGGGCGATATGTAATAAGCTATCTTGCCGTCGCTGTCACAGGTGATGTCCTGCACAGTACACGTGCGCGAAGGCTTCTCGTCAAGGCGCGAGAGGGGGATTATGGGAAACACCTGGTCAATCGCCCATGAGTCGGTAAGCGACTGAAACAGTGAGAAATTGCAGAAATATTTGTCAGGTATCATCTTTGACACCTTGCGCAGCTCTTCGGGAGCATGGCGCATGCCGTGGGCTATGTCGCCCACCTCGCGCGCTATCGACCAGAACAGCTCCTCCATCTGTGCGCGGGTGCGCAGGTCGACAAGTCCGAGGCTGAACAGGTCGAGAGCCTCCTCGCGTATCTGCAACGCATCGTGCCAGCTTTCGAGTATATTCTGCTGGTCAAGACGGTCCCATATATTGTAAAGCTCACGTATCAGCTCGTGGTCGTCCTCCGAAATCTCCTTATTGTCTTTCCATATTGGCAACTGGGTGGTCTCGAGCACCTCAAGCACCAACACCGAGTGATGGGCCGTAAGCGAGCGACCGCTCTCGTTGATGACATTGGGCTGCCTCAGACCGTTTTTCTCGCATGCGTCCACGATAGCCGACACAGCGTCGTTGGCATACTCCTGGATGGAATAGTTCATCGACGAGCCCGAGGCCGAGTTGCGGGTGCCGTCATAGTCGACGCCCAGACCGCCGCCGATATCCATAAACTCTACCTCAAATCCCATCTGGCACAACTGTACATAGAACTGTGTGGCCTCTCGGATGGCATTCTTGATAAAACGGATTTTGGTTATCTGACTGCCTATGTGAAAGTGTATCAGCTTCAGGCAGTCGGTCATTTTGTTGCGATCCATATAGTCGAGAGCCTCAAGGAGCTCAGCCGAGTTAAGGCCAAACTTCGACTGGTCACCGCCGCTGGTCTCCCATTTGCCCGAACCCGACGACGCGAGCTTGATGCGCAGACCCACGTTGGGCCGTAGATTCATACGCTTGGCCACCTCCGAAATTATGCGCAGCTCGTTGAGCTTCTCTACCACTATATATATGCGGCGGCCCATCTTCTGGGCCAGCAGAGCAAGTTCGATATAGGTCTTATCCTTATATCCGTTACAGATAATGAGAGCGTTCTCCTTGATATTGGTGGCAAGCACGGCATGCAGCTCGGGCTTCGAGCCGGCCTCGAGGCCGATATTGAACTTCTCCCCATGAGTCACTATCTCCTCCACCACGGGACGCATCTGATTGACCTTGATGGGATAGATTATATAATTCTGGCCCTTATAGTTATATTGCTTCGACGCTATCGCGAAACACTTTGAAATCTTCTCGATACGGTTGTCGAGAATATCGGGGAAACGCAGGAGCACGGGCGACGTAATGTCTCTCACCTGCAGCTCGTCCATAACCTCACGCAAATCTACGGAGGCATACCCCTCACGGGGTGTCACGGCCACGTTGCCCTTGGAATTGATGGAGAAATACTGTCGTCCCCATCCATTAATGTTGTACAGCTCCGCGCTGTCCTCAATGCGCCATCTTCTCATCGGCTGAAAACGGGTATTAAAGATTAGATAATACGTTGACTTGCGTCCGGACAATGCAGACCGACGCAATCAACAGGCAAAGTTACACATTTTCATAATAATCCACCCACAATTTACCCACAAAATCACCAACCTCGCCCGGTTTTGGGCGGTTTTGGACAAGACCTCCTGCCCTGCCCGGTCTGAAAGCTATGTCACGACGTGTCATAACTTACATGCATCTCTTAATTTTGTGTAATGTTAACAATTCACTCTTGCAATACTCACATATAGATATTAACTTTGCCATTGGCTTTTAATGCGCTTTTCACAAAAGGGAAATCTAATTATCATAAACCATTCATACATTAATTCTTATGAACAAGCTTTCAGGGCTGATGCTCGTTGTTGGTTCGACCGTTCTCCTTACAGGATGTAACAAGAAGATGAACCAGTTCGCAGCCGACTATTTCACCACCAACCCCAACCCCCTCGAAGTGGTTGGCACCCATGTACCCGCCACAGTCACCGGCCACATCCCGGCCAAGTTCTTTGTCAAGAACGCCACCGTATCAGTGACACCAGTGCTCGTTTACGGCACCACTGAGGAGATGGCCTCAACCATGACCTATCAGGGCGAGAAAGTGCGCGGCAACAACCCCGTGATTTCTTATGAAAACGGCGGCACCGTCACCATTCCTGTCAACTATCTCTATCAGCCCGGCATGCAGAAGTCAGAGCTCTACCTCAACTTCACCGTCGACCAGAAAGGCAAGCAGTATGTGCTTCCCCGCGTCAAGGTTGCCGACGGCGTAGTGGCCACCGCCGCTCTCGCCAATGCCGGAACTCTTACTCCCGCCACTGCCAACGACAAGTTCCAGCGCATCATCAACGAAAAATACTCTGCCGACATCCACTTCCTCATCAACCAGGCCAACCTCCGCAAGAGCGAGCTTGAGAGCGACGAAGTGCTCCGCCTCCACCGCGACCTGCGCGCCGCTTCCGGCGACGAATCTCGTCAGATCGAGGAAATCAACATCCAGTCATACGCTTCGCCCGAGGGTAGCCTCGACTTCAACACCCGTCTGGCCGAAAACCGCGAAAAGAACACCTCTAAATACCTCTCCGACGCTCTCAAGAAGGACAAGGTGACCGAGTTTGGCGAACTCACCGCCAACTTCACCCCCGAAGACTGGGAAGGTTTCCAGAAGCTCGTAGCCGCCAGCAACATCCAGGACAAGGACCTCATCCTCAGCGTCCTCTCGATGTACAAGGACCCCGAGCAGCGCGAGCGCGAAATCCGCAACCTTTCGAGCGTATTTGACCAGCTTGCCGACGAAATCCTGCCCCAGCTCCGCTACTCTCGCATCACTGCCAGCGTAAACGTTATCGGCAAGAGCGACGAAGAGCTCAACAAGGCTTACGACACCGACCCCTCGACACTCACCGTCGACGAGCTCCTCTACACCGCAACCCTCACCAACGACCTCAACCGCAAGAAAGCTATCTATGCCGCTGCGACCCGTCTCTTCCCCAACGACTTCCGCGGCTTCAACAATCTCGGCAAGGTACAGTATCAGCAGGGCGACTATGACGCAGCCATGGCCAGCTTCAAGAAAGCTGCCCGTCTTGACGGCAACGCTCCCGAGTCGCAGATGAACCAGGGCCTCGTAGCTCTCGTCAACAACGACCTCCGCGCCGCCAACAACTCGTTTGGCAAGGCTGCCGGCCTCAACGACCTCAACCCCGCCCTCGGTCTCCTCTATCTCAAGCAGGGCGACGTTAAGGCTGCCGTTAAGGCTTTCGGAGACGACAAGAGCAACAATGCCGCCCTCGCCCAGATTCTCAACAAGGACTACAGCAAGGCCAAGAGCACTCTCGCCGCTATCAACGCCCCCGACGCCACAACCTACTACCTGATGGCTGTCCTCGGCGCACGCACCGGCAACGAGCAGATGGTGACCTCTAATCTCCGTCAGGCTGTAAAACTCGACAAGAACATGGCCTCTCAGGCTGCCAACGACCTCGAGTTTGCACGCTTCAACATCTCTAACGCTCTCTAAGACTTCCCCCACCTTAATTATATAAGGACAAAAGTTACAAAAGAAGCATAAGTTTTAACTGTTAACTTATGCTTCTTTTGTAACTTTTGTCCTTTTGTATCTCCAAACATGCACAAAATCCCGTGTAAAAATCGTAACTTTGCACACGAAAACTCTCTAAGAGATTGTTTTTAAAACAACCTCTTCGCCTCATGCAAAATTTAAAATTATGGAACACCCCGCCCTCTCACGTACACGGATAGACGAAATAGTGGACCGCCTGTGCAGTCATACCGACATGCACCACGCATGTCCCGAGCGTCGCCACGAGGGTGAGCCGGTGCTCTCCAATATCTCGGTCAAACGCATTGTAGAGCTGTCGTCAGGACTGCTCTTCCCGGGATTTTTCAACGACACTATCGAATCGCCCTCAGTGATGCGCTCCATGCTCACATTAGCATGCCACGAGTTGCGTAACCTGCTCGTCCACCAGATTGCTGCCGGGCTCTGCTTTGCCGACACTGACTGCGACACAATCCTTCCGGAACTCCACCGGCGCGCCGCCGAGGCGGCCGACAGCTTTATCGACTCCCTGCCCGAACTTCGCCGCATGCTCGATACCGACATCGACGCCACCTATCTCGGCGACCCGGCGGCGACATCGACCCACGAAGTACTCATCTGCTATCCCGGCATACGCGCTACCATCAGCCACCGCATAGCCCATGCCCTGCTCAAGCTCGGAGTTCCCGTAATCCCACGCATGATTTCCGAACTGGCCCACTCCGACACCGGCATCGACATACATCCGGGTGCATCCATAGGCCACTCTTTTGTCATCGACCACGGCACAGGTGTGGTCATCGGAGCCACTGCCATCATCGGCAACAACGTCAAGCTCTATCAGGGCGTGACTCTCGGGGCCCGAAGTTTTGTAACCGACGACTCCAACAACCCGGTCAAAGGCATCCCACGCCACCCCATCATCGGCAACGACGTGGTGATATACTCCAACTCCACCATACTCGGCCGCGTCACCATAGGCGACGGTGCCGTTATCGGCGGCAACCTATGGGTGACGCGCGACGTGTCGCCCGGCGAGAAACTCGTACAGCCGCGCGCCGACAACTTTCGTTCTCTCGACCCCTCCTCAACCAACTCTCACGACAATTAAAACACCCAGTCATCAATATACGTCTATGTCACAAAAATTTGAAATGGTAGCCAAGACCCTCAAGGGTCTCGAAGATGTCCTTGCCGAAGAGCTCCGCACGCTCGGAGCCGAAAACGTTCAGCCGGGATGCCGCATGGTGTCGTTTGAAGGCGACCTCGCCATGATGTATCGCGCCAACCTGTGTTGCCGTACAGCACTGAGTATCCTGCGCCCCATCTACAAATTCATAGCCACCGACCCCGACTCGCTCTACGAGATGGTCAAGGAATATGACTGGGGCAGTGTGCTCACGCTCGGAAAGACCTTCTCAATCGACACCACAAGCCACTCCAACGAGTTTACCCACTCGCGCTTCGTCACCTATCGCGTCAAGGACGCCATAGTCGACTGGTTCAAAGACCGCTTCGGAGCCGACAAGCGTCCCGGCGTGCGCCTCAACGACGCCGACGTGATGCTCAATGTGCACATCGACGGCACCCGCGTCACCCTCTCGCTCAACTCATCGGGCGAATCGCTCCACAAGCGCGGATGGCGTGTGGCACAGACCGACGCCCCCATCAGCGAAGTGCTCGCGGCCGGCATCATCCTCAAGAGCGGATGGCGCGGCGAGACCCCGTTTGTCGACCCCATGTGCGGTTCGGGCACATTTCTCATTGAGGCCGCGATGATAGCAGCCGACATCAAGCCCGGCTCCTATCGCGAGACATGGCCTTTCACCCAGTGGCGCGACTGGGATCCCGAGCTCTTTGACAGCGTGCTCCACGAGGGCGAGACCGACGAGCCCCGCGAGTATGATTTCAAAATCTATGGCTCCGACATATCACCCAAAGCCATCGACATAGCCGAACGCAACATCCTCTCGGCAGGCGTGGACGAGTATATCAATCTGCGCGTCCGCTCGCTCCAGCATTGGGACGAGGCTCCCGCAGGAGGCACACCCGGCGTAATGGTCACCAACCCGCCCTATGGCGAGCGCATCAATCCCGAGGATATCGAAAACCTCTACCGCACCATCGGCACCAAGCTCAAGAAAGTATTCTGCGGCTATCACGCATGGGTAATATCATCCAACGAGGACTGCCTGGCCCACATCGGCCTCACACCCTCGCTGCGCGAACAGCTCCAGAACGGTGGGCTTGACTGCGAGCTGCGCGAATATGTGAGCTTCGAAGGCTCCAAGAGCGAATTTCGCGCCGCCGGCGGCACCATCAAGGGCGACCGCCCGGCCCGCGAACCCAAAAACAAAAAATTTGCCCGCAAGTCAGATGCCGAATGGACCCGCGATGCCCGCGAGAAAGGCATGGGCGGCAAGAGAGGCGACTCACGCCGCGGCCTGCCCAAAGACACACCGCTGAGCGAGAAATATCGTCCGAAATCGGGCGGATTTGCCCGCAACGAGGAGCGCAGACGTAAATTTAAGGAAGAGACTGCCCGCGACGGCGAACGCCGCATGGGCTCACACCACCAGTCGGAGGCCGAGGAACTGCTCGCACGCCGCCGCAACGTCCATGCTCTCAAGAGCCTCGGCGAGACACCCAAGATGCCCTCTATCCCACCGTCCGAAGGCCCGTTCATGCGCACCCGCCGCCGCTGGAAACGTCCCGATTCATCTAACGATGAATAAAAAGTTTATATAGTTTATAGTTTAAAGTTTATCGTTAGATTTTGTGACAACCGATCTATGCATAAACTCTAAACTCTATAAACTCTAAACTCTCTAAAACATGAGTATACAAACAACCCTCAATACCCTAAGATACCCCGTGAGCACACAACCCGAAAAAAGCCCCTTCAACGCGGGCGAGACACTTCAGGAAAAGACTTCACCCGTCACAGTACTTCTACTCGGTTCAGGCGGCCGCGAATGCGCCCTGGCCTGGAAGATAGCCCAAAGCCCCATGCTGCGTCGACTCTTCATAGCCCCCGGCAACGGCGGCACAGGCGCGTATGGCGAAAATGTCAGCCTCTCGCCGCTCGACTTCGAGGCCATCGACGCCTTTGTCAAGGAGAACGGTGTCGACATGATTGTGGTCGGCAACGAAGACCCGCTCGTAGCCGGCATATATGACTACTTTGCCGGACGCGAAGGCGCGCCCCTCATCGTAGGTCCCTCCAAGGCCGGCGCGGCACTTGAAGGCAGCAAAGACTTTGCCAAGCAGTTCATGGTGCGCCACAACATCCCCACCGCACGCTACCGCAGCTTCACTGCCGAGACTGTCGAGGAAGGCGAACGTTTCCTCGAAGAGCTCCGCCCGCCCTACGTGCTCAAAGCCGACGGCCTGGCTGCCGGCAAGGGCGTGCTCATCATCGACTCGCTCGACGAAGCCAAGCAGTCGCTCCGCGAGATGCTCTCGGGCATGTTTGGACAGTCATCGGCCACCGTAGTAATCGAAGAGTTCCTCAAAGGCATCGAATGCTCGGTGTTCGTGCTCACCGACGGCAACGGCGGCTACCGCATACTCCCCGTGGCCAAGGACTACAAACGCATCGGCGAAGGTGACACAGGTCCCAACACCGGCGGCATGGGCGCGGTAAGCCCCGTGGCATTTGCCGACGAGACCTTCATGAAAAAGGTCGAGGAGCGCATCATCCTCCCCACCGTCAACGGACTCATCGCCGAAGGCATCACCTATCGCGGATTTATCTTCCTCGGACTCATCGAGGTAGGCGGCGAGCCGATGGTAATCGAATATAACGTGCGCATGGGCGACCCCGAGACCGAGGTAGTGATGCTCCGCATCGCCTCCGATCTGCTCCCGCTCCTTCAGGCAGCAGCATCAGGCAACCTCGGCGACATGCCCCTGGCCATCGACCCGCGCTATGCCACCACCGTGGTAGTGGTTTCGGGCGGCTATCCCGGCTCTTATGCCAAGGGCAAGGTCATCACCGGCACCGACGCCTGTGGCGACACCATACTTTTCCACGCCGGCACCAAACTCAATCCCGACGGCTCACTCCTCACCTCGGGCGGACGCGTCATCGCATGCAGCTCCTACGGCAGCGACATCGACGAGGCTCTCAAAGGCTCTTTTGCCGGAGCCGCAGCCATCAACTATGAGGGCAAATATTTCCGCCGCGACATAGGTGCCGACCTCAAATCCATACTCCAAATCAAGAAATGACAAAAAAAGAGACACGTTTCACCAACATACTCCGTTCGCGCGGAGTGGCGTGCATCCTTGCCGCCCTCTCGGCGTGGATGACCTGGAGGTGTCTCCCCTCACTCACTGCGCCCGCAGGATGGCTCGGGATATTCCCCGAGCTGTCTTGCGTGCTCAATTTTGCCATACTCGCAGCCACGGGTGTGGCCATGATAGCCATCAACCGCACCTTCACACTGCTGCGCACGCTGTCGGTGTTCTTCGCAGCCTACTTCCTCTTTATCACGGCCGCCACCCCGGGAGTAGCCGCCTTTGCGGGCACCTCATCGCTGCTGGCTGCAGTGATGATACTGTGCATGTGGATACTCTTCACGCTCTACAATGAGCGGGTGAGCGACAGGCGCGTGTTTCTGATATTCTGTCTTCTCGGGGCCGGCACACTCTACGACTGGAAATTTCTCTTTTACTTTCCGCTCTTCATGACCGGCATGATGCAGATGCGCATCCTGCGGTTCAAGAAAATCATCGCCGCGCTCATCGGCCTCATCACCCCGGCATGGATAGTATTCGGACTCGGACTCATGCCGTTGCCGCGTCTGCCCCACATCTTCTTCACACCTCCGGCTCTGCTGCTCCAGGCCCCGGGCGGATGGCCGTTTCTATGCACGGTGTTACTGACGATGGTCACCGGCTTTCTGTTCGGCTCCACGGCTTTGCTGCGCATACTCGGGTTTAACGCAAGGGCACGCGCCTACAACGGCTTTCTCGCTCTGCTGGGCATCTACACGGGCGTGCTCGCTCTGATCAACTTCACCGCGCTGCCCGACTATGTGACTCTGCTCAATGCCTGCGTGGCCTTCCAGATAGGACACTTCTTCCGTGCCACAGCCTCGCGACGCGGCTATATAGTGATACTCGTACTCCTTGCTGCCTACACAGCTCTCTACATCTGGTCTGCATTATGAAAATCGTAGTTGACCGCAACATCCCTTTTATCGAAAAGCCTCTCTCCGCGCTTGGCCGCGTGGTCATGCTCCCGGGCTCGGAAATAACGTCCGAGACAATGTGCGACACCGACATACTGGTCACACGCACACGCACACGCTGTGACGCCTCGCTGCTCGACGGCTCACCATGTCGCTTCATCGGCACAGCCACCATCGGCACCGACCACATCGACCTCCCCTACTGCGCCTCTCGCGGCATCACCGTGGCCAACGCGCCCGGATGCAACGCCCCGGCCGTAGGCCAATGGGTGCTTGCCGCCATCCGGACCCACATAGGCCCGAACGCCCCACTCGCCGACGTGACTCTCGGAGTCATCGGCGCGGGCAACGTCGGCTCAATACTCATCCGCTGGGCCGAGGGGCTCGGCATGCGTGTACTCGTCAATGACCCTCCTCTCCAGGCATCGGCTCCCGACCGTTACACATACTCGTCACTTGCCGACCTGGCACGCGAATGTGACGCCATCTCCATCCACACCCCGCTCACACTCGCAGGCCCCCACCCCACTCACCATCTCATCGACCGCGACTTCATCGCCTCGCTGCGACGCTCGCCGTTGCTGCTCAACGCAGCCCGCGGCCCTGTGACCGACACCCGCGCACTCCTCGAAGGGCTCGACAGCGGCCTCATCGGAGCCGTAGCCATCGACTGCTGGGAGGGTGAGCCCGACATTGACACGCACCTGCTCTCACAGGCACTGATAGCCACCCCTCATATCGCAGGCTATTCGCGTCAGGGCAAGATACGCGCCACACAGATGGTGCTCGACATGCTGTCGACCTACCTCAACCTTGAGTCGCCCCTACAGGCCGACGCCCCAGCCATATCACCTGTACCCGACACCATAAGTGAGGACACGATTTCATATGACATACTCGCCGACACCCGTGCACTCCGCGCCACCCCCTCACTCTTCGAGTCGCTGCGCAACAGCTACCACCTGCGCGAAGAGCCGGGCATGTGACCTCAGTGATTGCTGAAAAATTATAGATGCGCGTAAAATTTACGCGCATTTTTGTTTTCATTAAAAATAAATTTATTATATTTGCATTACCTAATCTTTCCATTAACCAATAATCAAACCAAATCGCACTAAACACAATGGGACTTTTTGATAAAATCTTCAAGCAGGTACCCGAAGAGGACATGCTCACCAAACAGGAAGCATTTGCAGGTATAGCACTCGCCATGGCCGGAGCTGACGGCAGCATCGCTCAGTCGGAGTGGGACGGCATCGTATCATACATCCGTCGTCTGCGTCTCTATGACAACTTCTCAAGCCCCGCTTTCGACAAGATGTTCGACAAACTTTTCCGCATTCTCAAAAACCAGGGTGCCAGCGCACTTGTAGCGGCTTCGGTTACAGGCCTTCCCGAAGACCTCAAGCTCACAGCCTTTGCCTGTGCGGTTGACATCGCTCTCGCCGACGGCGTAGTAGAGGACGAAGAGAAGGAGATCATCAACCAGCTCGCCGAGCTGCTCGAAATCCCCGAGCAGACCGCCATCTCAATCATCGAGGTGCTCATCATCAAGAACAAGGCTTAAGAGACTATACAAAAAATAAAGAGAGAGGCTGTGTCACACACACAGCCTCTCTCTTTATTTTTTGCATATCTGCCAGGCTCCCTATTTGAGCGTCACATGATAGGTCTTGACCACACCGTTGTAGTCAAAATCGACGCGGACCGTGCCGGGATATGAATCTGGCTGCGACACTTTCACCTTGACGGCGCGATTATCGGACGAAGCGGTCACCTCGGGCCGTTTTCCGGAGGGCATACGGCATGACACCTCATAGTTGTTATAACCTGTATAGCCGTTAAGGGCAGTCATGCGCGCAGGGGTCGAGGGGAGTTCAATCTCCTTGCCGTTGACACGTATCGACACGCCGGGAGGCTCGGGGAGATTCATGGTCTGTCCCTTGCGTGTAAAACCAAGTCCGTGGAGCACACACACTTTGCTGCCTTTGCCTGCATTGGCCACAAGATATATGGCGTGCTTTTTGTCAAGTCCGTCCACCACATCCGACACATCGGCTGTAAAGCGGCGTGTCTTGCCCGACGACTTGGCCGGAACATTGACAGTGGCAATCTTCCGACCGCCGAGCACATCACCCTCCCACGGGCCGTCGAGCATCACATCTATGCTGAAAGCCTCGTCGGTGACAGGTGCAAGGAAAAGGTTGAGCCTGGTCTTGTTGCCTTTGGCAGTGCCTTTAAACGGGTTCAGTCCCTTCTCGGCCCTGTCGAGTCCGCCAAATCCGAAATACTTGAAACCCACGATGTCAGTGCCTGACATCTCTACGGGCATACTGTTGTCCCAGATGTCCCACGAGTCAGTCTGCGCACCGATGTTTGACAGATAGCAGGCATATCCGGCCGAATAATATTTATAAGGGTCAAGACCATATATCTGAAAACCCTCCGAAGTCACCTCCGCGCCTGTATATTCCCTGCCGTCAGCAGCCTTGGCCGTCCATGTGCAATCGGGAGCATACGGGTCATAGCCAGTGATGACCACACGTCCGCCCTCGGCCACCGGCTTTTCGTCACACACAATGTTGACGGGAGCCACCATCGCCTGGCGTGCGAAGCCAAATCCGCGCGGAGGACGGTGATAGAACACATACCATTGACCATTGATTTCCTGAAGACTGCCGTGGGTATTGTGGCCGGCGTTGGTGAGCTGAAGCGCAGAGCCGTCACGGTTGACCACCACGCCGCGCGAGTCGACAAGCACACCTCCGCTGCGCCACGGGCCCAACGGACTGTCGCCATAGGCATAACGAAGGGTCGAGTTGGTGTTGCCAAGACCATACTCCGGACCTGAAAAGCCAGAGAAAATCATGACATACTTATTGCCGACCTTACGTATCGACGAGGCCTCGAAAAAGTTGAAGTCGAGCGGATTCTGATTGCTCATAAGAGCGGGATACACAGTGCCCTCGGGGTCACGTATAGTGCCTTGATGGGTGCTTGCGGGGATAAAATAGGGAATGGTCTCGGTGCCGGGACGCACTGAATACATCGTGTTCTGGTCAAGCTCTGCGGCAAGCGAACGCTGGAAACCCCAGAATCCATAGGCTCTGAAACCGGTCCTGCTGTCAGGATCGGCCGGATCGGTGACATGCTCTATATATATCGACGGGTCAAAGCCCAGCACACTCCCCTCGGTCACGGCTGTACCCTCGGCATTGAGGTTGACCGGCACAAACGGACCGTCAGGACGATAGCCCTTGCACACCATGGCCTCACGGCGCGGCCCGCGGCTGTGGGGATATAGATAATACACCTTGCCACCCTTGCCGTCGGGCACTTCCACAAGATCGGGGGCATACATTATATCCCATTCTCCGCCAACGCTGTAGGTGAATATCGCCCCCTCATCGCGCCAGTCGGTGAGGTCATCGACCGGAGCCGACCACATGCGTATGTCCGAGCCGCAATATCGGTCAAAACTCGTATCGTGCGAACCTATTATATAGGCACGGTATTTACCCAGACAGTCGGGGTCTTCAAACACTCTCGGTTCTCCGTCGGGAAGGTGTTCCCACAACGGCAGATAAGGATTGCCGGTGCCAACGGCGGTGGCTTGACGGGCAGAGGCGGCCAACGGCATCATAAGTGCCGCGACGGCACATAGCTTTACACATGATTGGTACATATTTTATCCTTTTGAATTGCTGAATATTACACAGTTACAAAATTAGACAAACTCCGACAAAGAGTGATTTACACATATATCATATGTATTTCCCGACGCAACGCCACAGAGGATTATGTCTCATTTTCTTTCATATTCGTGACATTATCGCACCTTTTGGGCTGAAAATGCACCGTAACTTTGCACCGGCAACACACCCCACCACACACCTCAACACACCTCAACACACCTCAACACATCTCCCGATCTACCCTATTTTCTCACCCTTAATCCCCCTGCTCCACCCCATGCGCATCATCACCCGCCTCATCATCCACTGCACCGCCACCCCGCGCGGCCGACACGTCACCGTAGCTGATATAGACTGCTGGCACCGCCAACGCGGCTTTGACGGCATAGGCTATCACTACATTATATTATTACTGTCCGCTAAACCATAAAAAGTCGAGTCCAACTTCTTGAAATATAGAAGTTGGGCTAACTTTTTGTATAGGACAAGCCCCCTTATCAGTTTTCAGTTTCTTCCGGCGGCGATTCAGATGCATCGGCGAGCATTATTTTCAGGTCTGC
>NZ_CAJTCF010000025.1:0-48869 GCF_910574735.1 Duncaniella muricolitica
TGACCAAATTTTTAGTGTTAAATTTTCATGCTAAACATCAGATTTTTAACGGATTAAACACTTGGCTCCTCGGAGCCGTTAACAAATTCTCAAAAAATAACCGAAGTATTGAACTATTGTTTCGACTATTTATTATATAATTATATATAATTTAGAACGCGCGTAATGAACGCACCAGAATTAGATCATAGAGAAATTGCACCTTACGATGAGTCTCAGTTCGTTTCCAGAATTGAGGAAATGGTGAAAGAACCCGGTTTTGAACATGCTGTCCGTTGGGTACTCCCGGATGTTGATTATACACAGTTTGTCGCTTTACTCCGAAGCTGTCGAAACAAACGGGAATTTCAGGTGCAGATTATGCAAAATTTCCTTGAACGTCTTGAGGCTCATACGACTTCAGGTATTACGACTTCAGGTATGGAGAACGTAAATTCCGAAAAATCATACACTTACATCTCAAACCATAGAGATATTGTGCTTGATGCATCATTCATTAATCTGAGTTTTCTGCGCAAAGATATGAAGACGTCGGAAGTCGCTATTGGTGATAACTTGCTGATATATGATTGGATAACACATCTTGTAAAACTCAACGGTAGTTTTATTGTAAAGCGGAATCTGCCTACCCGTCAAGCACTTGAAGCAGCAAAACAGTTGTCAAACTATATCCATTATGCAATAAGCGAGAAAAATGAAAGTATCTGGATTGCGCAAAGGCAGGGTCGAGCCAAGGATTCAAGCGACCACACACAGGAGAGCGTGATCAAGATGCTGGCACTTGGAGGGAAAGGAACTGTTGCAGATAGTCTTAAGGAACTGAACATATTCCCCGTGTCAATCTCTTACGAGTTTGACCCTAATGATTATCTCAAGGCGCGCGAATACTTGTTGAAACATCGAGATCCGGATTTCAAAAAGTCACAACACGACGATTTGTTCTCGATGGAGACCGGTTTGCTCGGATATAAAGGACGTGTGCACATAGCGTTTGCCTCTTGTCTTTCATCTATGCTTGAGACATTGCCGGCCGATTGTGACAAGCAGGAGGTATATCACCGTGTATGTCATAGCATTGACTGCGGCATACATGGAGGTTACAAGATATTCCCAATCAATTACGTATCCTATGACCGTGCATTTGACAGTGATATGTATGCCGAACGTTACACCACTGAAGAGGCTGATAAAGTCACAGCATACATTGAGGGCCAGCTTGACAAAATCGATGTGCCTGACATGACTATTCAAGAACGTAATTTCCTGCGGACATATATGTATACAATGTATGCAAATCCTTTGCGCAATAAACTAATCGCTGCCGGATACTGTTGATATTTTCAAAACACTTTCTATCTCTATCCTATGCGTATTCCTTGGATTCCATTATTGATACTGCTGTGTCTGAGCGTATTCTCGGATATATATATTTACAGGAGTCTTGTCTTCCGAGTCAAAAACAGGCTATGGAGTAAATTGCAGTTATGGACTGCCATCGGATGTTATATACTGCTCATATGTGCGCTTGCCATTCCACGTCGTGACGGTGACAACGCCATGTTGCTCACCGTGATGTGGATGCTATATGTTTTTGCAACAGTATATTTTGCCAAATATATATTTGTGGGTATTGACCTTATTGGCAAAATCCCGACATTATTCGGACGTCGACGCAACAGAGTACTTTCAAAAATTGCAGCAGTGTGTGCAGTCATCACATTTGCCGCTATGTGGTGGGGAGCATTGGTCAACCGTTTTAGAATTGATGTCAAGCAAGTCGAGATTGCTCGACAGGATGTGCCTGCAGATTTTGACGGTTACAGGATTGTGCAAATATCTGATTTGCATACAGGAACATACGGATCTGACACCACATTCGTATCTCGTCTTGTCGATGCGGTCAATGCTCAGAACCCTGATGTCATAGTCTTCACTGGCGACATTGTAAATTCCCGTTCAGACGAGCTTACGCCCCATGCCGCTCCATTAAGCCGGCTACATGCCCGTGATGGCGTATACTCGATTATGGGTAATCACGACTATGGTGATTATGCAAATTGGGACTCACCCCGACAGAAAAACGAAAGTGTCGAATATCTCAAGCGACTCCAGGCATCCATGGGGTGGCGAATGTTGAATAATACTACAGATTTCATCTATAACGGTAATGATTCTATCGCCTTGATAGGTGTGGAGAATATCGGAGACCATCCGTTTCCGGTCTACGGATCGCTGGTCAAGGCTTATCCGTCATTATCTGATTCGACATTCAAAGTATTGCTTACTCATAACCCGGCCCACTGGTGCGATTCTATCTCACAACATGGCGACATAAATATACCTCTTTCATTATCGGGACACACTCATGCCATGCAAATGGAGGTTGCCGGAATGTCGCCGGCTGCACTCCGCTATCCTACATGGGGCGGACTGTATGCCGATGATGACTCTACCCATATGCTATATGTCAATATCGGAGCCGGAACTGTGGGAATGCCTGCCCGCATCGGCGCGACACCCGAAATTACCGTAATTACATTGCGTAAAACAGCAGAATAATCAATTAACATAGAGATACGCTTACATAAATTCACAATAATTTTAACAAACAAATGGTCAACGTACACGCCAATATAATCACAAAAGAACTGGGGACTCATCTTCGCAAACATGTGGCGGCCTGTCTGCGTCTTCTTGATGATGGTGCTACCGTACCATTCATTGCTCGCTATCGCAAAGAGGCAACAGGAGGCATGGACGAAGTTACCGTCCACAACATAAAAATGCGCCATGAGGCCCTGTTTGAACTCGAAAAAAGAAAGGAATATATACTCCAGACCATCCGTGACCGAGAGGCTTTGACTCCTGAACTTGAAGCCCGCATTGAGGAGACTCTTGATCCGACCGTACTTGAAGACATATTCCTGCCATATAAACCGAAGCGAAATACCCGGGCACAGGCGGCTCGAGCTCTCGGGCTCGAACCGCTGGCCAAAATGATAATGTCGCAATCGTCGAACTCTCAACCGGAGGCATTGGCTGCCAAATTTGTTAAAGGCGATGTCAAGGACGAGTCAGAAGCTTTGGCCGGAGCTATGGACATAATAGCCGAGTGGGTCAGCGAAAGTGAAAAGGCACGTAACATCGTGCGTGCACGCTACCAGCGTTCGGCAACAATAAACGCCAAGGTTGTCCTCGGTAAGGAAGCCGAAGGTGATAAATATCGCAACTATTTCGATTTTTCCGAACCTTTACGCATGTGTAACTCTCACCGTTACCTTGCCATACGCCGGGCAGAGGAGGAAGGAATTCTTCGCGTAAGCATATCCATAGAGGATGATGACATGATGGATCGTCTTAACCGCATGTTTGTCCGCCCAACAGCATCCGTACCGCTGGCCGAGATAGTAAAGACAGCCGTCAAGGACGGTTATCGTCGGCTGATGCGCCCGTCTATTGAAAATGAAATCGCAGGTGTGACAAAAGAAAAAAGCGACGCCGGAGCCATACAGATGTTTGCTGACAATGTTCGTCAGCTTCTTATGTCCCCGCCGCTCGGCCGCAAAAGAATCCTGGCTATTGACCCCGGCTACCGCACAGGTTGCAAGGTCGTGGCTCTTGATGAGCAAGGCAATCTGCTGTATCATGATGTGGTCTACCCCACTCCGCCGGCCAATGATTTCGTTGGAGCCGGTGACACGTTGTGTTACATGGTCGACCACTATCGCATTGACGCGATTGCAATCGGCTCCGGCTCCGGTGGCCGTGAGACTGAACGATTCCTTCGCGATGTCGTATTCCCGCGACGGGTACAGATATTTATGGTCAACGAGCATGGAGCCTCGATATATTCGGCATCCGAAGTGGCCCGTGAGGAATTTCCCAACGAGGATGTTACTGTGCGTGGTGCCGTATCTATCGGACGCCGACTGCTTGACCCGCTGGCCGAACTTGTGAAAATTGATCCCAAGAGCATCGGTGTCGGACAGTATCAGCACGATGTCAATCAGACAAAGCTGAAAGAGTCGCTTGACTATGTTGTAGAGACTTGCGTCAATTCGGTTGGTATCAATGTCAATACTGCATCGCGTCAGTTACTCAGCTATGTGTCGGGCATCGGCCCTACCCTTGCTGCTAATATAGTGAAATATCGGGCAGAAAACGGTCCGTTTGCCTCTCGCACCGATTTGATGAAAGTCCCCCGTATGGGCGAGAAAGCATTCCAGCAGTGTGCCGGATTCCTTCGTATTCCCGGTGCGAAAAATCCACTTGATAACACCGCTGTACATCCCGAACGTTATGCATTGGTCGAGGAGATGGCCAAGGATGTCAATGCTGATATCGAACGCCTCACAAAAGATAAAAATGTACTCCATAAAATAGAGCTTGACAAATATATCACCAAAGAGACAGGTCTGCCGACTCTCACCGACATCGTTCTTGAACTTGAAAAACCGGGTCGAGATCCACGTGAAACCGTAGAGGAACCTGTATATGACGATGCCGTAAAAAAAATCGATGACCTGCACATAGGTCAGGAACTAACCGGCAAGGTCAATAACATCACGGCATTCGGTGTGTTTGTCGATCTCGGAATGAAGGAAAACGGTCTCGTTCACATCTCTCAGTTGAGTGACAGGTTCATATCCTCACCCTCCGATGTAGTGTCTATCGGTCAGCGTGTCAACGTCAAGGTTATTGATGTCGATGTGACTCGCGGACGCATTGCATTGACCATGAGAGGCATCCAGCAATAGCAATACAACTGCTTAAACAGCAATACATATATGATGGATTATCCAACCCCCTGCACTATCGGAGTCGGAAGCAATACCGCCGACCGCGAGGAACGTGTCAACCGTGCCATCGAGCATGTAACACACCTTCTCTCCAAAAGTTCCGTGTCGTCTGTATATGAATCCGATGCTATCAACGGAAAAGACGCACCCTATCTCAACGCTGTGATACATGGCCTATCGCCTGTCAACAGCACCGCACTTGTAAAATTTCTCAAGGAGTGGGAAATCGAGGAGGGCCGTCAGCAGGATGATGTGGCCCACGGACAGGTTTCGATTGATCTTGACCTGGTGATTTTCGACTCCCGCATATTGCGTCCGAAAGATTTCGAGCGTCATTATTTCAACATAGGCTATCGTGAGCTTCTCGCCAACGGCTCATTTCAGGACGAATAACTTTTATTAAAACATGGCTGTTATATTAAATATCGAAACATCGGCGGCGGCCACATCAGTGGCCTTGACCGCAGAGGGCATGGTGTTGGCTCATCAGGAGGATATGGATGGCCGCAATCAGGCGGTCCTACTGAGCGATTTTATAAAATACTGTCTTGATTTTGCTGCTGAAAAAGAGCTTAAAATCGAGGCTGTGGCTGTCTCAATGGGTCCGGGCAGCTATACAGGTCTGCGGATTGGTCTGTCCGAGGCCAAAGGTCTTGCCTATGCTCTTGATGTGCCGCTGATTGGGATTGACACTCTGAAACTTATGGCTTGTCAGGTCATGTTTACACATGAGTCTCTGACAGGCGACGAGATATTTGTGCCAATGGTTGACGCCAGACGCATGGAGGTATACACATGCGCCTATGACTTTTCGCTTGAGCCGCTGATGAATAAAACTCCACTGATTCTTGATGGAGAAAGTTATGCCGACATTATCGGCCGTGGATGCAAGGTGCTGTTTTTCGGCGACGGCAGCAGCAAGGCCAAGAAGTTATTCTTTGCTCCAAACGTAGAGTTTGTTGACGGCATCACGCCACTCGCCATTGACATGATTGCTCTTAGCGAACAGGCCTATGCACGTCGCGATTTTCTTGACACAGCTTATTGCACACCGGATTATATCAAAGACTTCCAGGCCACAAAACCCAAAGAGCGGCTTGCCTGAAATATTTTCTTCTGAAATATTCTTACTGTACAATGAGCGGGGATTACAACCGACTGCGGCTTAAATATCACGGTGACAGCATAAAACTTGGAGAGATTCTGCAAATGGAATGTAGAGACAAATGCTCCAGGAAGTTGCCCCGCACCCTTGCATGTGACGGATTCGTATTTCCATCTCTTGCGTTGGCTGAAATGTCAACCTCCGATGCCGTGGCCGAGGTCCATGCCTCGATGATTGACAACGGCTGTCGTGTAGTTGACATGACAGCGGGACTTGGTATAGACTCTTTTCATTTTGCAGCCAAGGGTTGCGATGTGACGGCCGTAGAATTGTCCCATGATGCAGCGACAGCTCTCCGACACAATGCCGCAGTCCTCGGATATGGCGAAAACGTACATGTGATCGAAGGTGATTCAATCGAGTGGCTGACCCGATGTGACGAACATTTTGATGTCATATTCATCGACCCTGCCCGTCGTGACTCATCGGGCCGCCATGTCGCGCTAAAGCAATGCAGCCCTGACATTACGACCTCGATTTCTCTCCTTTTGTCACGGGCAAAGCGGGTGATTGTAAAACTCTCTCCTATGATTGACATCTCGTATGCCAAATCAGAACTTGGCATACGCCACTGCGACCTCACAGTCATAGGCACTACTCGCGAATGTAAAGAAGTCGTGATGTCTATAATGGCATCTTATGCATTTGACACGGAGCCAGATGACACAGTCACCTGTGTTACAATCGGCAATGGCTCTTACATCTTCTCTTCATCAGAAAAATCTGATTACGGCATGCCTGTTACGGGAAACTATCTACTCCAACCGTTCCCGTCAGTCATGAAGGGAACAGGCGGCAGGGTATCCGGATATTCCAAATTACATCCATCCACACATCTTTATGTAGCCGACTCTCCCCTCCCCGATTTTCCCGGACTCCATTATCGTATAATCGACATCGTCCCGTTCAACAAACGTGACATCAAGCGGATAAAGACAACTTATCCGAAAATCAATGTCATAACCCGTAACTTCCCACTCTCTGCACCCGAGCTCGTCAAGAAACTTTCAGTTAAGGAAGGAGGCGATAAAATGCTGTTTGGAGCCATCCTGCATGACGGCTCCAAAGCATTAATCATAACCGAAAGTGGTTTTAGGGCGATGCCATAAATACATCCAGCCTGTCAGATAATCTCGAGATTAGCGTTGAGACGCTGTCTTACCACCTCATATATCATTACACCGGCTGCAACCGATACGTTGAGCGAACCGATATTACCAAACATCGGTATGCCTACCTTGGTTGTGCATTCGCTAAGCGTATTTTCAGAAATGCCGGTGTCCTCGGCACCCATTACAAAAGCCACGGGGCCGGTATATTCGCCCTCTACGTAACTCATGTCAGCTTTCTCGCTTACTGCCACAACGTTATAACCGTTATCCTTTAAAAATCTCACAGCCCATGCCGTTGAGCCGACGCGACACACAGGAATGTGCAGCAACGCACCTGCCGAGGTCTTTACGGCATCACCGCCAACCGATACACTGCCATGCTCAGGGATAATTATTGCATCCGCTCCGGCACACTCGCATGTACGGGCTATCGCGCCAAAGTTACGCACATCCGTAATGCCGTCAAGTATTACTATAAACGGCAATATACCGGCTTCGTAAAGCTCCGGCACAAGGTGGTCGAGACGATGATATGTCACAGCCGACATCATAGCCAGCACGCCCTGATGGTTTTTACGTGTAATTCTGTTTATACGTTCCACGGGAACACGTTGTGTGATGACGTGCATCTTACGGGCAAGTCCTATGAGCTGAGACGCAAGATCGCCCTGCAAATCTTTGGCTATGAATATCTTGTCAATATCCTTTCCGGCCTCAATGGCCTCCATTACGGCACGAATACCGTAGATATAATCGCTTTTCTCCATATTTAGCTGTTTAATAATGATTTTGCAGCCTGGCGCGCAGCATCGTCAACACTTGCACCGCCAAGCATTGCGGCTATGGCATCGACACGCTCGCTGTCTGCAAGCTGACGTATACGGGTATGGGTCGAGTGTTCGTCGTCCTCTTTATACACACGATATTGCGTATTACCTTTCGCGGCGACCTGTGGCAAGTGTGTGATCGCTGTCACCTGCAGTGATTTGGAAATTTCACGCATCATGAGAGCCATCCTGTTGGCTACATCTCCCGACACTCCGGTATCAATCTCATCAAATATGATGCTCGGCAATGACATCCGTGAGGCAATTATCGTCTTGATTGACAACATAAGTCGCGATATTTCACCGCCCGACGCCGTATCTCCTACAGGCATGAGTGTCTGATTCTTGTTGAACGACACCATAAATCTTACTGCATCAATGCCGGTTGGCCCCATATCAGCCGGTTGCACTTCCACCTCTACCCGCAGATTCTTCATGCCTAACGGCGTAGCGACTTCTCGAAGATGCTCGGCAAAACTCAAGGCTTCCTTCTTACGAGATTCTGAAATCTCCATCGCCGTCTCTTTGGCAAGTGCCTTGGCGCGACGGGCTTCCTTCTCCAGCTCGGCCACCTGGTCGTCACTGTTGTCGAGATCATCAAGTTTTTTACGAAGAGAGTCTCGCAAAACAATAAGCTCGTCTCCATTGTTAAGACGGTGTTTATGACACAGTGTGTAGATGGCGTTGAGTCGCTCGTCAACAGCTTCAAGTCTGCCGGGATCAGCCAACAGTCTCTCGTTGATTCCCTCAAGTGTTGATGAAATATCAGCAATCTCTATTCTCGCGGATTCAAGTCGCGAGGGTATATCATCCGAGGCCTGAAGCACCCCGTCAAGTTCGTCACACGAATCAATGGCCTCATCAATCATGTCGACCGCATTCTGACCATCTCCGCTCAACGCAGCAGTGGCTCGCTGCAACGCGCTCTTGATTGCAGAAAGATTTGTCAGTACCTCCTTCTCGTTTTCCAACTCTTCCTGTTCACCTTTCGATAGGGCAAGTTCATCGAGTTGTTCAAGCTGATAGCGTGTAAATTCTTCATCCTCGCGATTTTTCTCCACAAGAAGCCTCATGGCTTTAAGCCGTCTGATGGCATCGCGAAGTGTATTGTATCTCCGTGTATATTCAGCCAACTTGTTTTTATTTCCTGCCAGAGTGTCAATGACTGTCAGTTGGTACTCCGGCGTAGCGAGCAACTGGTTCTGATGTTGAGAATGAATATCTATCAATCTCATTGCGACGGCCTGAAGTTTGGCAAGCGGCACGGGAGAGTCATTGGCAAACGCACGAGAACGTCCTGCAGGAGCTATCTCTCTGCGCAGAATACAACGGTCGTCGTCCCACTCTATATCCGCCGACTGACAATAAGCCTTGAGTTCATCATAACCGTCGACCGTAAACACTGCTTCAATGACACTTTTGCACGAAGGGTCAGCGACAACCCGCGTGTCGGCCCGGCCGCCAAGAATGAGCGACAGCGCACCCAATATAATGGATTTGCCGGCACCGGTTTCACCTGTTATTACATTGAATCCTTTGTGAAATCTGATGTCTATACGGTCAATGAGTGCGTAGTTGGATATGTGGAGTGTTTCGAGCACAGTCTTATGAGGATTGAGGGTTGATTTATTGTTGTTCTTTGATTTTCTGTATCCTGTCCGTATCGGTCGGATATAGTGTGGAGAGCACTTTGACCGCGTGGGCACGCTCCTCGGGAGAGGCTTTGGAATAAATATTTACAAGTTCGTCGAGTTTGGCATCCTTAAACAAGGAAAGCCCCACCGACATGGGCGATACCTTATATATATCTGTGAGAATATCCAATGTGCCGTCAATGGTCTTGCGCCCCTTGTCGGGACTTACTGACATCTGGTCGAGCCCCTGAAGATGATATTGATATATCAAGTCGCGCAACTGACGGGTAGAGGGGTCGGTAAACGCACTGAGCACCGCAGAGCGGTTTTTTGTATCCTCAAAGGCTTTCCACCCGCTTTCGCCAGACGACTGCGCCTGCTGCACTATCATCGCCAACTTTTCATAATACGGCTCTCCGCCACGGGGCGAAAAACTGTCGAAATCTATTGCGAGAATCAGATACACATAAAAGTTGAGAATCTGGGTCAACTGACTCTCCATGTTGGCCTCATTATATGTCAGAGGCTCGTTTTCTATGTATGTGAAATCGACTTTAGTGTCTCTGAAGTTGAGCAGTGTGGTCGTATAAGACGAGTTATAGACCGGACGAATGGCCTGTACCTGCAATGTACCTGTCATCTTGCCGTCCGAAGAGTCATACTCCGTGATATTGAAAAACAGCGTGCACTCTATCCGCTCGTTTGCCGAAAACTGAGCATCGGTCCATTTGTTGGTGTTGACATACTCGTTTATGGCTGACTGCAACGTCTCAAAGACAGACTTATTGGTGCCCTCGAGTTGTGAAGCGTTCACCTCCACACGACAATTCAATTCCTGGGCATCGGCCAGGAATGACATCATGAATATGGTAATTATCGATAAAAGTTTACGCATCATAACGAGGGATACTGACAGACAGTTGGTGATGGATCTATATGTTTTTTACAATCTCGTCGACAATATCGATCGCAACATCCGCCTTGGATTTAAGCGGCACATCAATCTCGCAGCCGTTCCTATGGTATATGCTGACCTTGTTGGTATTCACACCAAATCCGGCTCCTGCATCGCGCATAGAATTGAGCACAATCATGTCAAGATTCTTTTTAGCAAGTTTTTCATGCGCGTTATGGCTCTCGTTGTCTGTCTCGAGCGCGAAACCAACAAGCATTTGTGATTCTCGCTTCATGCCTCCGAGTGTTGCCGCTATGTCGGGATTTTTTACAAGAGTTATGACCGGAACATCCTGATGCTCACGTTTGATCTTTCGGTCGACCGGATTGGCAGGTGCATAATCAGCTACAGCGGCACACATCACAACCACATCACATATCGGGAATGCCTTCTCACATTCCGCCAACATTTCGCGGGCCGATTCGACATGCAAAGTTCGGATACCGGGATGTTTTGCGGTAATGCTTACAGGCCCCGACACGAGGATTACTTCGGCTCCGCGCGAGGCGCACTCCTCGGCTATGGCATAACCCATTTTACCGGAAGAATAGTTGCCGATAAATCTCACTGGGTCTATTTTCTCATAAGTCGGACCGGCTGTGACAAGCACGGTCTTACCATTCATGTCACATTTGCGCGAGAAATAATTTTCAAGATATTTAACTATGTTTTCAGGCTCCTCCATACGGCCTTTCCCCTCAAGCCCGCTGGCGAGAAAACCACAGGCCGGCTCTATGATATGGTTGCCATAAGACGACAATAGTTTGAGGTTGGCCTGTGTCGACGGGTGACGCATCATATCAAGATCCATGGCCGGAGCAATAAACACCGGACTTTTAGCCGACAGATAAGTCGTTACAAGCATATTGTCGGCTATGCCATGAGCCATTTTGCCAAGCGTTGACGCTGTGGCCGGAGCTATCACCATACAGTCTGCCCAAAGACCGAGGTCGACATGCGAATGCCATTCACCGGTGTTGGCCGTAAAAAACTCGCTCACAACAGGCTTCTGACTCAGAGCTGAAAGCGTTACAGGGGTAATAAATTCCTTGCCGGAAGGCGTGATTACCACCTGCACCTCGGCTCCAGCCTTGATAAACAGGCGGAGCAGTGACACACTTTTGTATGCGGCGATACCGCCGCATATTCCCAGGACTATATGCTTTCCCTTAAGGACATTCATCTGAGCCTCAGTTTTATACGTGTAAAACAATCCTTGGTATTCTGGGCGAAGTCACTCTTCATTATCCAGTCATAATAGCTCGGCTCCTTTCGGATTATGTCCTCGGCTATCTTGCCTTTATACTTGCCGAAATTTATGACTTCCTTGTCATCGTCATTGTATATGAGACGTCCCATAAAGTCGACATTGCGGTTGATTTGCGAGAACTTGCTCAGCTCCTCTATGTCATTGGGCAGATCATCATATCGGTCAAGCTGCGACTTCAGCACCTCGAGTGTTGCTCTCGTATCGGCATTGGCCGAATGCGCGCCGTCAAGCTCCTTGCCGCAATAAAATCGATAGGCAGCCACGAGAGTACGCTGCTCTTTCTTGTGAAAGATTGTCTGCACGTCCACAAACCGTGCCTTGGTGAAATCAAACTTCACTCCGGCTCGCTGAAACTCCTGATCAAGCATAGGTATATCAAAACGGTTGGAATTGAAGCCTGCGATGTCACAGCCGACCATCTCGTTGGCAAGTGATTTGGCAATCTGACGAAACGATGGCTCATTGGCCACGTCGGCATCAGTAATATGATGCACGGCGGTAGCTTCTGCCGGAATAGGAATACCAGGATTGACTCGACGCGTCTTCTCGATTTCCTCACCCGAGGGAAGCACCTTTATCATGGAGATCTCCACTATGCGGTCGTGTGTCACATCGACTCCGGTAGTCTCCAGATCAAAAAATATGATGGGTTTCTTTAAATTGAGCTGCATATCCGTTTATTGGCTCTCATCAGAATTCCTGAACATTCATGGGCATGAGGAGCATGGTGAGCTTGGTGTCAGCCTTGTCCTCGGTGGGCACTATAACCGCCGGGCGGGAAGGATCGGCAAGACGGAAGATGATATCGTCGGTCCACAATACCGAAGCGAGTTCGGTAAGATAGCTTGAACTGAATCCTATAATCATCTCGTTTCCTGTAAAGTCTGATGCAAGCGTTTCATATCCCGATGTGTTATATTCGTTGTCCGAAGCCTTGATGGTAAGTTTGTCGGGTGTTACGCGGAATTTTATCAAGCCATGTCCTTCATCCACAAAGAGGCTCACACGACGCACTGCGGTGGTAAACTGGTGGCGGTTGATGGTGAGTGTATAGGGATTGTTCTCAGGTATCACTCGTGTATAATCGGGGAAACGCCCCTTTATGAGACGGCTGTCAAATGTGAATGTATCGGTCTCGAATGTAACTCCGCGCTCAGGATCGAGTGTGACAGTAACCTCCTCATCCTTGCTGAACACAGAACGAAACACGTTGGTAGACTTATTGGGAAGGATAAACGAGCCTTCGATACCCGAAGCTATGCTGTTATCCTCAAATTTCACAAGTTTGTGCGTGTCAGTAGCCACAAATATGAGACGGTCGGGCTTGATGTCCCAATATACACCGGTCATCTGCGGACGAAGCATATCAGTGCCGGCGGCAAACGAGGTGTATTCCAGACCACGGAGCAATGATGAGCCGGAGGTCTTGAATGTCTTCGCGCCTTCCTGAGCCACCTTCTTAAGCACAGGATAATCCTTGCCGGGAAGTCCCATGAACTTATACGAACCGTTGGGATGAGTCATCTCCACTGTCAATGTGGCATCATCTACATTGAAATTGAGTTCCTGCTCGGGCATTACGCGGAGCAACTCTACGACTCTGCGGGCGTCAATACAAAAATCGCCTTCACCCTCCACATCCATAATGGGTATACGGGCACACAGCGTGTTTTCACCGTCACAGGCAGTAATGGTGAGCACATTTCCCTTTATCGAAAACAGGAAGTTATTGAGAATGGTAATCGCATTTTTGGCGTTGATAACTTTGCTAACCGCCGATGCAAACGAGTGGAGAGTCTTGCTGGGGACTGTATATTTCATATTGGTTACTGGTATTTTAGACTTGTTTTTACCGATAGCGATGCAGCTATCAACATGCAAAGATAGACATTTTTCAGAAACCTTGCAATAAAGGCGACACTCGTTTTAAGCCTGATTTTCCCGACCACGTCATCTGACAATTTTATTCACATTTATTATATATTTTAGAGAAAATAATCGTACCTTTGCACCTTGAAAAAACAAGTCCACTCCTCTAGTCTATTGCATATAATCGTAAAAAAGATTTATAATCAAGTAATTCATGGAATGGTTAATTAATCTAATCGGACCGGGTCACACCGAGCTTGCGAGTACGCTTGTGCTCTACTCGTTCGTGATAGCGGCCGGCATCTTCTTGGGCAAGCTCAAGATAGGTGGCATCTCACTTGGCGTGACATTCGTGCTATTTGTGGGAATCGTAATGGGACATTTCGGCTATGAAGTCAATGCCGAAGTACTCAAGTTTGTGAGAGAATTTGGCCTTATTCTCTTTATTTTCGCCATCGGTATCCAGGTAGGTCCTGGATTCTTCTCTTCATTCAAGAAAGGAGGCGTCCTGCTCAACGGCCTTGCGGTGTTGATAATCCTGCTCAACGTCGCCATTGTGCTATGCATCTTCTATATCGACGGCAACACAAGCATCTCGGCTCTCGTAGGCGTGATGTCGGGTGCGGTAACCAACACTCCCGGTCTCGCCGCCGCTCAGCAGACCGCAGGCTCCACCGAGGCCATCAACATCATGGCCATGGGTTATGCAGCCGCCTACCCCCTTGGCGTCATCGGCATCATCACATCGATGCTTGTGCTTAAAGCTGTGTTCCGCATCAACACCGAAGACGAAATCAAGGCTATCGAGAACGAGATGGAGGGCTCTATGCAGAAACCGCTCATCGTGTCGTTTGAAGTGACCAACAAATTGATTGACGGCAAGACCCTCTATGAATTGCACCAGATCCTTGACTGCGACTTTGTCGTGTCACGACTCATGGGTGCCGACAACAAGGTGATAATCCCTACCTCCAAGACCGTGCTCCACGTCGGTGACAAAATCGTAGCTGTACTCGGTCCGAGCGATGAAATGAAATTCCAGGGAGTCATCGGCCACGAAATCCAGATGGACTGGGAGGAAGTACAGAGCACCGTGCTTTCACGCCGCATAGTCGTGACCCAAAGCAAATATAACGGCATTACCCTCGGTTCGCTCCGCCTCCACACAGCCTATTCTCTCAACTGCACACGCGTCAACCGTGCCGGCGTAGATCTTCTGGCATCACCCTCACTCCGCCTTCAGGTAGGTGACCGGCTCGTAGTGGTAGGTGACCCCAACGACATCGAACGTCTGGCCACACGCCTTGGCAACTCTATGAAGCGTCTCAACCAACCCAACCTTATCACCATATTCGTCGGTATAATGTTCGGTATAATCGTCGGCTCCATCAACGTCGGTTTCGGCATGAAGCTCGGCCTGGCCGGCGGACCGCTTGTGGTGGCCATTCTCATAAGCCGATTTGGCTACAAACTCAAGCTCGTCACCTACACATCATCATCAGCGTCATTGCTAATGCGAGAGCTGGGCATATGTCTCTTCCTTGCATCAGTTGGCATTTCGTCAGGCAAAGGCTTTGCCGATACAGTGTTCAATACCACAGGTATGTGGTGGGTTATCTGGGGCTTCATAATTACTTTTGTACCCCTCATCATCGTGTCATTCATCGCCCGCGGCGTCTACAAGATCAACTATCTCACCATTATGGGACTTGTGTCCGGCGGTTGCACCGACCCCCCTGCCCTCGCCTATGCCAACAACTCGACCGGCAGTGACGCCCCCGCGGTAGCCTACTCCACCGTTTACCCGCTCACAATGTTCCTCCGAGTAGTAGCAGCCCAGGCATTGATACTCTGCTTGTTCTAAGCAACAGCTACAATATAGTATAAGATAAAAGAGCTTGTGTCATTTCACTGTGACACAAGCTCTTTTATCTTATACTAATGAATATTTTCAGTCTGTCGCAGCGCGAGACTCCTGCGTCCTCACAGCATGCTTGAACATGCGGCGTATAGTACACCATTTGGGAAAGGATGCAGCCGGACGCAACGGCCCATAACTGAGCGTGATAACTACAAGCATTGTTATGGCTACTATCAGTAACCAACCGTATATCTCCTTCATCGACACCACAAGTGCGTGGACCTGCAGCATACCGTAAAGGTCTCCAAACGGCATGTGAACGGCAGTCTGATTGAGATTGGTAAACTCGGCACTTAGCAGGGCGACATTCTTGGCCATAGTGTAGCGCAGAAATTCACCAATCACAGCCGGACCAAATGTCGCGCCCATCACAGCTCTGGTAAAACCGTTGACAGTAAGAGCCTGGGGAAATACAAAGAAGTGCAGCCCACTCTGGACTATAGACGTAAGAAACACTATCGAAATTATCACCGAAGCGGCTCCACGGAAAAAGAGCGGAATAAACAGCATCTCTTTCTCAATGCCATAGTCTATCATAAAATAAAAATATGCAAGATAGACCGTTGCGAGACTGAAACCTATGGCAGTCATCGTCTTGTAACGCCAGCGACGTGTGGCAAACGTAAAATACGTAAGCACCACTCCGGCTATGATTCCGGCAAAGACATACCAATTCAGATCTATCAGGTTAGTCTCGTCAAATCCGAGCACTGTCGCGGCATAAGTGTGCTCAAATACATGCTCGGTCGCCATCAGCGTAAAAAACACAAGATATATCAACGTCGCGCGTATCACGTTACGGTTTGTCAAAGCCGGGATGGATATATAAGGATGATGAAGAAACGTTGCGCGCCACAAGTTGATAGCGAAACATACAAGACCAAGTAATATGGCTCCGCGTATTTCAACAGCATCCCACCAGTCATAAAATCCGCCGTAGACACATACAAAAGCAAAGCACATCATAAAAATACTCCACAGCAAGGCTCCAATCCAGTCGATGCCGAGCAGAGGTATCTGCGGCATGCCTTTGAATGGCTTGACAAACAAAAGCACTATAATCATGGCGAGAGCCAGCAGCCCGATTATAATCCAATGCATGTATTCCCACTGTGAATAAAAGGCTGTATATATTGTCGCGACTCCACTCATCTGTATCACTCCATCGACAATCAGATAGACATAGCAGAAAAATATAGCCATATCCCGTACAGGCGTAATCCACAACTGGATAGTAGAGTTGCACACAAATGTCGCCCACATGCGAAACCAACCGGCGATAAAACATGTGGCCACAAGCAGCGGGACATTATGAGTGTGAGCGCATATCCACGTACACATCATCAGCACCGCGCAGCATGTAAGTAATCCCACGCGATTGGAGAATCTGAATTTAAGCCTGAACATCACGGCAAAGTTAATGGACATACCTATCAGTTGGGCATACCCTGCCATGAGTATATCCTCTTGCATAAGAGCGGTAGTGCCCACCATATCAGATGCGGCGGCAAGATATATGCCTCCCGAAAACTGGACTATCAGAACAAAGAATATGAACAGCCACGGCTTCAGCAGACGCGGGATGTAATCGGGAACGTCGGGGATATTAAACGGCCCCTGGGGTGCATGCAAGTCTGCCATATCAATACTTCACCTCACATTCCACATTCATGCCGGCACGAAGTCGGGCCATATCCTCGGGACTGTTGTCGGATGAAAATTCGATGCGTACGGGAATACGCTGACGCACCTTTACAAAATTGCCGGCAGAATTATCTTGCGGTATGAGCGACAGACTCGCACCCGTAGCCTTTGACAATGCCACAACCTTACCGTGAAACACGACTTCGGGAATAGCATCAACCCGTATCTCTACATCATAGCCCGGAGCTATATGTGCGGTCTGAGTCTCCTTATAATTGGCTGTCACCCATACATCCTGCGAGTCAACAATATCAACAAGAGTCTGGCCGGGCTGCACGAGCTGTCCGACCTGGATCTCCTTACGCGAGGTGTAACCGTCACAGGGCGCGATAATAACGGTGTATGTCAGATTGAGTTCTGCCGTTTCAAGCAGAGCCTTGGCAAGCTCTATGCCGGCATCATTCTGAGCAATGCGCTGACGTGTCTCGGCCACAACTGACGATGTGGCTGAACGCTGACGGGAAAGCATCTCATAGCGTGCCTTTTTAGCTTCATAATCGGTTGTCACCGCGTCATAACGCTGGCGGGTCACAGCATCCTGTTCCAGCAGTCTGGCATGACGCTCCACTTCTGTAGCCGCATTCTCCATCAGCACCTTGGCCTCGGCTATCGAAGCCTCACTGACTGCGACATTGGCGGCAGCCACATTCACGCTTCTGTCGGCCACTCCGCGACCGGCCACTGCATTCTGATAGTCGGCACGAGCCTGGGCGAGACGCAGACGCATATCCGAGTCATCTATCACCACGAGGGTATCGCCTTTCTTCACATACTCATATTCCTTGAACCGTATTTCCTTGATATAACCCTGCACACGACTGTTGACAGGTACTATCTGTTGTCTGACCTGTGCATTGTCTGTAAACTCAACATTACCGAGATGTATAAATTTACCGCACACCCATATGGCGGCGACTGCGATTACGGCAAGAGTGATTGTATATGATATAAGTTTTTTTGTACGGTGTTTCATATTTTTCCTGTTGTAAAAAGTAGTTTATAGTAATAATATATGATGTCAATACGGGCATTTACAAGCTTTTGCTCGGCATCGAGTTTTGCGTTGGCGGCATCAAGCAGGTCGGTAATGAGAGCCATATCCGCACTATAACGGGTGGACGTTGTGCGATAATTGCGTTCGGCGAGTTCAACACTCTTGTTTTGGGTTTTGAGTTCTTCATAAGCCTCCAGATATTTGATATAATCCGCTCTGACGGCAAGTTCCACCCCTTCGCGGGCTGCGGCAAGACGATCTTCGGCTGAGGCTGTGGCCGCACGACTTTTGTCCATAGCCTTATTGGTCTTGAACAGCGACGATATGTTATAGCTTACGCCGACTCCCACATACCAATAACTAAGGTTACGGTTGATTGGAGGCACCTCTACAAGTATCGGACCATCCATTGTCCATCCGGCCTGCACTCCCACCTTCGGGAGTTTCTCGGCCTTGACCAGACTCTCTGCTTTGCGTGTTATGTCGACATCAGTTCTGGCAAGACGTAAGGCCGGTGACGATGCCACAGCTTCCTGCTGCCACATAGCCTCTCCACCGATAGGAAGCGACCGGGCAAGGATAGTGGTATCGGGCTTCACGACCGTATTTTCGGGCAATCCGGCCGTCACCACAAGATTATTGTTGAGGATTGCAAGGGTATTGTTGATTTTTACAAGCTGTAGTTCCAGATTTGACAACAGAAGTTCATAGCGTGTTATGTCGTTCTGCAAGCCGACACCCTGCTCATACCTCGCCTTCATCTCGACAAGCACCTTTTCGGCCTGCAATATATTGTTGGACACCACATCGCGCAGAGTTGCAAACCTGTATATATCAAGATAGAGACCTGTAATATTGAATCGAAGGTTGTCACGTTGCAGTTCGGTGGCAAATCGCGATGCCGTCGATTTAAGCCGGGACATATCAATAGCCGCCGTCACAGCTCCGCCCGTATAAACAGGCTGAGTGATATTTACGGACAGCCCCGTCCCAAGATGAGGGATAGGAGCCTTCTGATAATCTGAAAAATTTCGTTTGGTTGTAAATCCGTCACCTATAAAGCTGAGTGATAGTGACGCATTGATGTCGGGAAGACGACCGTTGCGAGCCACACTTACATCTTTTTTAGCCTCGGTTTCTGCGGATTTTGACACACGGAGTTGCACACTTTGGGCTTCGTCAATTTCAAAGATTTCTTCTAACGAAATTGTCGTCTGACTTTGCCCCATGACGCACACTCCGCCACTCAGCAAGGTCGCGCACAGCAACCCTCTGAGCAATCGGTAATTGTTCATAAGGTTATAAATAATAAAAATGTGTGATGATTGATTGTATTGTCCGTTTGTTTCAACGATATATATTCACGGACACAGACCGGAAAGCACAATCATTGAGTGCTTTTCCAGTTCTCCTTAAATGCAAAATTTTGTACCTGTGCCTTGCTCTCGCAGGCCTTATTGCTATTCTTCATTATAAAATGGCTCTTTGTGAACCACGCTGCAAATGTACGAAATTTTTTAAGATTTTAGAAATGTCATAAACTGACAAAAGCCTCAAAAGAGACCCCACCTGCAATCCAACACTCTGGCAATAAGCCGATTGAAAAGATTGCAGATCGAGATTCTTTTTTGAGGCTTTTAAACTCTTTTCTCGCGGGAGAAGATGTGACTCGGATTATTCGATCAACGTCAATCCACCTGTCACCGAATCCATTATATATCCGGCTACACGTATATCAGTCGGCATCAGTGGATGACGGGCTATAAGGTCGACCGTCTCGCTCACAGCCGACGCAGTGTCATCAAATCCATGCAACCAACTGTCAAGATCAATGCCGCAATGTCTCATCAGTGATATATGCTCGTCACTCACTCCGCGCTCGCGCATCAACTGAAGCATCTCAGCCGCATCCATGCCCTGCACTCCGCATCCCGTATGGCCGATCACCATTATCTCGTTAACTCCAAGTTCATACACCGCCACAAGTATCGAGCGGACGGTCGAGTCAAACGGATTAGTGATTACTCCGCCGGCATTTTTTATCATCTTGACATCGCCGTTACGTATGCCCAGAGCCGCGGGCAATAATTCCACCAGACGTGTATCCATGCATGTGACAATAGCAATGCGCTTGTCGGGATATTTGGACGTTGCAAAACGCTCATAACCCTTACTCTCTACAAACTCTCGGTTATGTTTAAGTATTTCTTCAATCATAGCATTATGAAATATTAGAAATCAAGTAGTTTATACAGTTGTTTGGCCCGGGCTTTTGACACAAGGTCAAAGTGCCACCACTCGGTACGGATTGTCGAGAATCCGGCATTTTTCATCACTTTGCGCAGCAGCAGTCTGTTCTGACGTGCATTCTCGCTAATCACTCCGGTTTTCACCAGATGAAGTTCTCGATCGATATTTGCTTCCACTCCGAGGTGATCCACAGGTGTACCCATATCGAGCTCATTGCCGTTCTCGTCAGCAATGGTGACATCTACAGCCACGCCATAATTGTGCAGACCGCCACCACGTGCAGGATTGGCCACATAATTGGCCTTGGGAGTACCCTTGACGGCATTAAACATACGCCGCTGCACGCTCATCGGCCTTGCGGCATCCTTGACAAGCAGATGACACCCCGGCATCAGCGAACTCAACTCTCGCTGGGCATCCGCCAACGCTTTTGCCGCATCGGGATGAAGCCATGCGTCCCGGATGCCGTCGTCATAAAGCACCACCCCGGTAAAATTGTCATCACGCGCATACATGAGCGAGACCATTATGTCGGGGGATGTTGCCGTAACACTGACATATCCACGTTCGGCAAATATTTCTTCAAGGCTTCGAGCCTGAGAGCATAGCCCTGAAATCATCAATACCACTGTTGTCAATAATGAAATTTTCATGCCGCAAAAGTATGAAAAAAACTTAAAACAGACAGTTGTTTGAGCGTAAAATTGTACATTTGTACCATTATACCATACACAACCAGATGTCAAAAATACTACGCCGGATATTTCCGCTCATCATATTTCATGCTGTCGCAGTGACAGTCTCAGCGCAAATCAACACCGACCAGGTGATGCGCATCGGCCAGAACAATATGTTTCTTGAAGACTATGTGCTGTCGATACAATACTTCAACCAGGTGATTGATGTAAAGCCACACCTTGCCCGGCCCTATTTCCTGAGATCTATTGCCAAACTCAATCTTGACGACTTTCTCGGAGCCGAACGTGATGCCACAATGGCCATAGAGCGTAATCCTTTTATAGTCGATGCATGGGAAGTACGCGGTGTGGCCCGACAAAACATGGGCAAAAACCATGAGGCCATAGAGGATTACAACCATGCTCTCGAGCTGCTGCCCGACAACCGGGGGCTGCTCTACAACAAGGCTATGGCCCAGCAGGACATCAAGGACCTTGACGGGGCGGCCGATACCTATGCCGTAATGCTGAAACGCTACCCAAATTTTGACGGTGGATATATCGGACGGGCGCGAATGAGACTTGAACTAAAAGATACCGTCGGCGCGCTTGCCGACATTGAGAAGGCTCTCGAAATCAACCAAAATTCCATCAACGGCTATCTGATGCGTGCCGATATAGCCATACACTCCGACAAAAACTATGCATCGGCTCTTGAGGATATGAACCATGCCATCAAGCTCCAGCCCAAATATGCCGGCTATTTCATCAACCGTGCATATCTCCGCTATATGACCGATGATTTCCAAGGAGCTTTCTCCGACTATGACTATGCCCTGCAGCTTGAACCGCAAAACACTACAGCACTGTTTAACCGCGGTCTGTTGCGTGCCGAAGTTCATGACAACAACAAAGCCATCGCTGACTTCTCGACCGTGCTTTCGCTTGACGACCTCGACTACAAAGCCCTCTATAACCGCGCCATGCTTCTTGCTGAAATCGAGGATTATGACGGCGCGCTGCGCGATATGAACAAGGTCATCGACGCATTCCCCGAATTTGCAGCCGCCTACTTCCTGCGCTATGACATAAACCGCCGCAAGGGCGACATGCGCGCGGCCACCCGTGATTATGACCGTTCGCTCGCTCTCGCAAAGACCCGGGTACAGGTTTCGCCTCTTTTTGACGGAAGCGGTGAATCTGCCGACTCTGTGGCCGACGGTGAGACAGAGTCATATTCTCAGGAACAGGTAAAACGCCGGTTCACCACTCTCACCACAATTGCCGACAATTCTTCGCCTGAACAGATATTCAACAGCAAGGACATACGCGGCAAGGTGCAGGACCGAAATGTCAACATAGAGCTTGAACCCATCTTCGCCATTTCATATTACACCTCTCCTACCGAGCTCAAAATGAGCGGAGACTACATACGCGAAGTCGACGACATCAATTCGACACGTATGCTCAGGTTTCTCCTTCAGGTCACCAACCGCGAGCCGTCCATGACCGACGAAGAGACAGCCACAGCCCATTTCAATTCCATAAACTACTATACCTCCTACCTCGCAAGCCACACGCCGCGTGCCATTGACTTTCTGGGACGAGCCATGGACTACATGACCCTCCGCGACTATGAGCATGCCATCGCCGACCTTGACCGAGCCATTGCCATAACCCCCGATTTCACCCTGGCCTATCTCATCAGGGCTAATGCGCGCTATCTCAGCACACGAATATCCGCCGAAGAGTCCGGAGCCACTCCGGCAATGTCGGCAGCCATGTCACGCAACGCCTTGTTGCGCGCAGCCGTTGCCGACCTCGACACCGTCATCAAGCTATCGCCGTCAATGCCCATCGCTTACTATAATAAAGGTGTCATACTGGCCGGCGAAGGCGATCTCACATCGGCCATATCCTGCTTCAACAAGGCTATCGAACTGAAACCCGATTTCGGCGAAGCCTTCTATAACCGCGGCTACGTATTCCTTTCACTCGGCAACCGCGACGCGGCATTTGCCGACCTCAGCCGTGCCGGCGGACTCGGCATAGTCCCGTCATACAATCTTCTCAAACGTATGTCAGCAAAATAAAAGGGTACAAAAAATGTCATTTTAAAACATTTTTCGTATCTTTGACGCGTTTTTACAACATTTATCACGAATATAGTTTTCAAAAAGGATGAAAGTATTGAAATTTGGTGGCACATCGGTAGGTTCGGCCGAGAGAATACGCCACGTCGCAGACCTCGTAAGCTCCCGAGGCCGCAACATCATAGTGCTGTCAGCTATGTCCGGCACTACCAACACTCTTGTAGAGATAGCCGGCTACCTCTACAAGCGCAACATAAACGGAGCAAAAGAGACAATCAACCTTCTGGAATCAAAATATCTCAAGACACTCTCGACTCTTTATGACAAACACGAGAGCCGCGAGCGTGCCCTTAAAGAAATCAAAGCCTGCTTCAACTACATCCGTTCGTTCACTCAGCGCGAGACTTTCGGTGAAGTTGAGGAAAAAATCATACTCGCACAAGGAGAAATCATGAGCGTCGCCATGATGACAATCCTTCTCAACGAGCGCGGCCTCTATGCCGAAGCTCTTCCCGCACTCGACTTCATGAAGACAGGCACTAATGCCGAGCCCGACATGCAGCATATACAGCTCCATCTCCAGCCGTTGCTCGACAAATATATGGATGCCGACATTTTCGTGACCCAGGGTTTCATATGCCGCAATTCCTCAGGCGAAATCGACAATCTCCAGCGCGGCGGCAGCGACTATACAGCTTCACTCATCGGAGCAGCTATTGAAGCCGAGGAAATTGAAATTTGGACCGACATCGACGGCATGCACAACAACGACCCCCGATTTGTCGAGGGAACATCGCCCGTGGGTGAGCTTCATTATGAAGAGGCCGCCGAGCTTGCCTATTTCGGTGCCAAGATTCTCCACCCCACCTGTGTGCTCCCTGCCAAGGTCAATAACATACCCGTGCGTCTGCTCAACACTATGGAACCCGAAGCCCACGGCACACTTATATACAACAACATAACCGACCCCTGCATCAAGGCTGTGGCTGCAAAAGACAACGTTGTGGCCATCAAAATCAAGAGCTCACGTATGCTTCTCGCCTACGGCTTCCTCACTCGCGTGTTCGAGACATTTGAAAAATACAAGACTCCCATCGACATGATAGCAACAAGCGAGGTAGGCGTATCGCTCACCATTGACTCGGAGCGTTTCCTTCCCGAGATTGTCGACGAACTCCAGAAATTCGGCACCGTGACCGTAGACAAGGACATGGTAATCGTATGCGTGGTAGGCAATATGGAATGGACCAACACCGGCTATGAGGCCCGTGCGATGGAAGCTCTCGCCGACATCCCGGTGCGCATGATTTCCTATGGCGGTTCCAACTACAATATTTCGTTCCTCATACGCAAGGATGACAAGATTGCAGCACTCAACCGCCTGAGCGAAAAACTGTTCAACAACTAAAAATAATCCGACATACAGCATGACACGATTCCCAGTTGCTGAATTTAACGATCTCTCGACTCCATTTTACTTCTACGACCTTGCACTGCTTGACCGCACATTGGCCGAAATAGCCCGCACTTCACGCGACGAACGCTTCAAAGTGCACTATGCCATGAAGGCCAATGCCAATCCCGGCATTCTTCGTCATGTGCAGGCGGCCGGACTTGGAGTCGACGCAGTGAGCGGCGGAGAGATTCAGGCAGCTCTCGACGCAGGATTCAAAGGCTCGCAGATAGTTTATGCCGGAGTCGGCAAGACTGATGCCGAGATTATCCTCGCTCTCGAGAATGGCGTAGGATGTTTCAATGTCGAGTCTGAGCCCGAACTCGAAATCATCAACGAGCTTGCCGCATCGCTTGGCAAGACCGCCGATATAGCTCTGCGCATCAACCCCAACATCGATGCCCACACCCATGAGTATATAACCACCGGACTTGCCGAAAACAAGTTTGGCATAAACCTCGAGCAGATGCCTCATCTCATAGAGAAGGCAAACGAACTCGAGAATGTCAACCTCATAGGCCTGCATTTCCACATCGGCTCTCAGATTACTGAGACCGAACCCTTTGTAATGCTCTGCGAGACCATCAACAGACTTCAGGACGAATGGGAGGCCAAAGGTGTAACCTTCAGATCAATCAACGTCGGGGGCGGCCTCGGCATAGATTACGCTGATCCTGACCGACATCCGATACCCGACTTCGAGGGTTACTTCAAATCGTTCCGCAATCATCTCCGACTCCGTCCCGACCAGGAGCTTCACTTTGAGCTCGGCCGCTCGGTAGTGGCGCAGTGCGGCAGTCTCATCACCCGAGTGCTCTATGTAAAGGAGGGTACCACCAAACGTTTTGCAATTGTCGACGCCGGCATGACCGACCTGATACGTCCGGCTCTCTACAATGCCCATCACCGCATAGAGAATATCTCGTCGCCCAACGGAGAGAGACATCACTACGACATCGTAGGCCCGATATGCGAATCGTCCGACTGCTTCGGCAAGGACGAGCTTCTCCCGGCCATACGCCGCGGTGACTTCCTGGCTCTGCGTTCGGCCGGTGCATATGGTGAAATCATGGCTTCGCAATATAATTGCCGCCAGCTCCCCTCGTCATACTTTTATGAGAAGTAAACATCCTTACCATCTAATATCATCAATGTTATGACACAAAAACAGACCGACGAAGTGGTATATCAGGAGGTGGATCCTGCTGAAATGCCCGAAAACGCGTTCCGGGAACTCGGTGATGACGAGCATTATCGTCCGATAATGCATCCGGCTCACGACTATCCCGAAGTCACTCCCTACTCCGTGACCATGGGACTGCTGCTCGCTGTGATATTCAGTGCGGCAGCCGCCTATCTCGGACTCAAAGTAGGCCAGGTGTTTGAAGCCGCCATTCCAATCGCCATTATAGCGGTAGGGCTCTCCGGCGCGCTCAAGAAGCAAAATCCCTTAGGGCAGAACGTGATTATCCAGTCGATAGGCGCGTGCTCCGGAGTGATTGTGGCCGGTGCCATCTTCACTCTTCCCGCCCTCTACATTCTCCAGGCCAAGTATCCTGAAATATCTGTCAACTTCTTTCAGATATTTCTCAGTTCGCTGCTTGGCGGAGTACTCGGCATCCTGTTCTTCATTCCTTTCCGTAAATATTTCGTAAAGGATATGCACGGCAAGTATCCTTTCCCCGAAGCCACTGCTACCACCCAGGTGCTTGCAAGCGGACTCGGCAAGGAATCATCCAATGCCGGACAGGCCAAGACTCTTGTAATATCATCGCTCATAGGCGGTCTTTATGATTACCTCGTGGAGACATTCGGCTGGTGGACAAGCACCCTCAACACGATGGCGACATCATGGGGACAGACTCTTGCCGAGAAGACCAAACTCGTATTAAGCTGCAACACCACTGCCGCCGTGCTGGGTCTGGGCTACATCATCGGCCTCAAATACGCATTCATCATCTTTGCCGGCTCGGTATTCGTATGGTGGGTGCTCATTCCCCTAATGGGCACTTATGGAGCCGCCGAAATCACAGCCCTCTCACCGACCGAGATATTTGCCGACTATGCGCGACTCATCGGTATCGGAGGCATCGCCATGGCAGGAATCATCGGCATCGTGAAATCATGGGGCATCATCCGCGAGGCTGTCGGACTTGCTTCACGTGAGCTTAAAGGCAATGCGGCCTCTACCAAGACCATCCGTTGGCAGACCGACATATCCATGAAGCACATCGTGTTTTTCGTAACCATAGCACTTGTGGTTGTGTTCCTGTTCTTCTGGCTTGGTGTCATCAACACATTCTGGCAGGCACTCGTTGCATGGGTAGTTGTCACAGTGATTGCATTCCTGTTTACCACAGTGGCAGCCAACGCCATCGCTATCGTAGGCTCCAACCCTGTATCGGGCATGACACTCATGACCCTCATCATCGCTTCGGCAATCTTTGTCGGCATCGGCCTCAACGGCACCTCCGGCATTGTAGCCTCGATGGTTATCGGTGGTGTGGTATGTACAGCCCTCTCGATGGCCGGCGGCTTCGTGACCGACCTCAAGGTTGGCTACTGGCTCGGCTCAACGCCCAAGAAACAGGAGTCATGGAAATTTCTCGGCACACTCGTCTCGGCTGCAACAGTCGGCGGTGTGATACTTCTGCTCAATCAGGTGTATGGATTCACCGGTGAGAATGCACTCGTCGCTCCTCAGGCCAACGCCATGGCCAAGGTCATCGAGCCTCTCATGATGGGTGGCGACACTCCCTGGATACTCTACATGGTAGGAGCCATTCTCGCACTGCTTCTCAACTGGCTCGGAGTGCCGGCACTCGCCTTCTGCCTCGGCATGTTCATTCCTCTCCAGCTCAACACCCCGCTGTTGGTCGGTGGAGCTGTAGCATGGTTTATCGGTAGCCGTTCCAAGGACAAAAGCGTCAACAGTGCACGTGCCGACCGCGGCACGCTCATCTCCTCGGGCCTTATCGCCGGTGGTGCGTTGTTTGGTGTATTTGCAGCACTCACCCGATTCCTCGGATTTGAATATGTCAATCCCATGTCGGCCATCGCCACTCAGTGGAGCGGTCTGGCTGCATATGCCTTGCTTATCATCTACCTGATATGGGATTCGATGAGAGCCAAGAGACTCTGATATAAGCATTAAAAAACTCATGCCGGAGAATTATCGCTGAACGGATGATTTTCCGGCATGATTTTTTCATTTCAGACACTTGCTACGCGACATTATCGCACCTTTTACGGCATCTCGCTTGGTAACTTTGCGGTATAAATTTTATCACCGCATTTGTTATGAAAAAGTCAGCCATTCTCCGTCCCGTATCTCAGAAAGCCTATGATCGGTTTGTAAAACGCATCTATCTCGTTGTCACAAACAAGACCAAGCGCGAAGCCATGCTTGCCGCACTCGACAGTTATCTTGACGGCAACCGAGACACATATGACCGCAACCTCACGCCTGACTGTGTGATGGTGTTTGGAATGTTGCGTTTCGAGATAGAACTCGCCATGATCCGTTCGGCCAAAGCTCGCACCCGCGCACGCAGAAAACAGACAGAGCCCGAAAATCAAGCCACCGATAATGCCACGTCACCGGCTGCCGACAATAAACCTACAAAGAAAACCGTTAACAAAACCGAACCCCAATCTGCCGAGGATGATACAACAGAAATCACACCGCGAGTATCGCGCCGCATGTGTCGCGCTGTCGATCGCATGATTCGCTCCAAAACCAAATGGCGTAAACTCGGATGAAAAAATCCGGGCAGGCAAAAATAAAAATCCACTAATTGAAGACCATCAACAGAGAAATACTATCGTTAGCCATTCCGTCAATCATAACCAACATCACCACACCGCTGCTGGCATTGATGGACGTCGCTATTGTCGGCCATATGGGTGACGCATCCTACATAGCTGCGATAGCGGTCGGAGGCACCATATTCAATATGATATACTGGCTCTTTGCCTTCCTCCGCATGGGCACAAGCGGAATGTCGGCCCAGGCCCATGGGGCATCTGATGAATCAGAACTCAACCTGGTGCTTGCACGTGGCACGGCAGTAGCGTTAGGAGCATCTGTGCTCATAATAATATTTTCACCGCTGATAGGCCGGATAGCCTTTGCAGTAATGGAGGTCGAACCTCATGTGAGAGCGATGGCGCAGAGATATTTTGCCATACTTGTATGGGGTGCGCCGGCTGTGCTGTGCACCTACACGCTGTCGGGATGGAGTCTCGGCCGCAAAAACCCTAAAGCTCCCATGTGGGTCTCATTCATAATAAATATCGGCAATATTGTCGTAAGCCTCGTGCTGGTCTATGTATTCAGGCTCAAAATCGAGGGTGTGGCTATCGGCACATTATCGGCTCAATGGCTCGGCGTCATAGCTTTTGTGGTGATTGTCGTGCGCAAATATCATCCGACAGTCACCTCTTCTCGACAGATATTCCGGCGCGGGGCACTCCGGCGGTTCTTCTCTGTCAATGCCGACATATTCCTGCGCACATGTTGCCTCATAGCCGTGACGGTATGGTTTACACGCGTAGGTTCCGAACAAGGCACAGTGACACTGGCCGTCAACACACTGCTGATGCAGTTTTTTGTGCTGTTTTCTTATTTCATGGACGGTTTTGCCTTTGCCGGCGAGGCAATATGCGGCAACTGTCTCGGCGCGTCAGACCGCAACCGGCTTGACACCGCCATACGTGCTCTGCTCAAATGGGGACTGTGGGTCGCTGTTATATTTACCGCAATATATTTCATTTGTGGTGAATGGATCATGCAACTGTTGAGCGGTGACGCCAACGTTGTCGCAGCTTCGCGTGAATATTTCCATTGGGTAATACTCATCCCTCTCACCGGATTTCTTGCATTTACATGGGACGGTGTCTATATCGGCATCACACGCACCCATGAGATGCTGCTCTCCATGGCATTGTCGACCATACTCTATTTCATATTATATTTTCTGCTCTATCCCCACATCGGAAACCATGGCATTTGGATAGCATTCATCTGTTATCTGCTATCGCGCGGAGTGGTGCTTCATATTTCCATAAATAGCGTCAAAAGAAAGATTTTTTTGCATTAATAAAGATAAAGAAGTAACTTTGCAGAGACAAAGGGGTGCCGCGTTTCAACAGGTCGGCTGAGATGATACCCTCTGAACCTGATGCGGTTAGTACCGCCGAAGGGATTGGACTCAGATTTTCCCCGGCCATACCTTGGCCCGCTCATCGCTTTGTCCGACACGTAACACAAAGATACACAATGCGATGAGAAAATATTTCACCGTACTTTCAATAGCCGGAAGCGACCCCTCGGGGGGAGCGGGCATACAGGCCGACATCAAGACGATTTCGGCCCTCGGATGCTATGCCATGACGGCGATAACCTCACTTACAGCCCAGAACACCACCGGGGTGCGCTCAATCATGCCCGCATCTCCGGCCATCGTGACCGACCAGATTGATATGGTCATGGAGGATATCCCTCCGATGGCCGTAAAGACCGGTATGCTGTGTAATGCCGAGGTTGCCGGGGCTGTTGCGGAACGGCTGAAACATTACCACATCAACAATCTTGTGGTTGATCCGGTGATGGTATCGACATCCGGTTCACGTCTGCTTAGCGAAGATGCGATAGCATTGATTACACGCGACATATTCCCGCTATCGACGCTAATAACTCCCAACAAAAGCGAAGCGGCCGCTCTCACCGGCGAGGACGACCCCGACCGTCAGGCCGCAGCATTCTCCGACATGGGATGCCGCAACATATTGCTCAAAGGGGGTGACACATCTGACCGCGATTTCAAGACCGACATCCTCTATCTCGACAACTGCAAAAAACGTATAGAGCTGCGGGCCGATGCCATCGACACGGCCAACACACACGGGACCGGCTGCACACTCTCGTCAGCCATCGCGTCATATCTCGCCTTGGGCTACAATCTCACCGAGGCTGTCAATGCTGCCAAGCTATACATCACGCGTGCTCTCGAAGCCGGAGCGTTTGTCACCACCGGCAAGGGGCACGGGCCTGTCAATCATTTCTACTCTCCGCGCAGACTCAAAAATTTCAATCCGTCAACATTCAGAAACTTATGAATATCACCATCAACGACGTGCCCCTCACTCTCCCCTCGGGCTCGATGCTCAGCGATGCGCTCGCAGCCAAAGAGATTAAGCTCTCAGGTATTGCCACAGCTCTTAACGGAACAGTCATACCCGCCGACAGACGTCAGTCTACACCATTGAGCGAAGGAGACAAAATAGTAATTATAAAGGCATTTTACGGTGGCTGATGCCCGACATCTCATAGCTATCACCCCTGAACAGCCGGTCGCTGACGAAGGATGTAAGATAGAAGCTCTCCTACGGGCCGGATGGTATCGTGTACACCTGCGTCATCCTGATGCGTCACGTGTTGAAATGCGCGATATCATCGAGAGTGTATCCCAGCGATACCACGACAGGCTTGTGTTACACGGTCATTTCGATCTGACCTGCGACTTCAATCTCGGAGGGCTACACCTCAATCACCGATGTCCGGCCGCTCCTGCCTTATATTCCGGGCCGCTCAGTCGTTCATGCCACTCGATTGACGAGATCGCAGTGGCCGACAGCATGAGTTATGTGACTCTTAGTCCGATATTCGACAGCATATCAAAGAGCGGCTATCAGGCAGCATTCACACCCGATACACTCCGCTCGCTCGACAAATGCGACATCCCCGTGATAGCGTTAGGAGGCATAAGCCCCGAACATTTCTCCAGGCTTGACTGTTACCGTTTTAGCGGTTATGCCATGCTTGGCGCAATCCCATGGATAGGCACATGTGAGCAAGTAGCCGACTTTGCTTCGCACTGCGTAGCCTGCAACATATCACACGACAATCAATAAAAAGAATCATCAATATGTTAATGTTCATAACACACCCGAGCGACCGATACAGCATCGCAGAGGAGGTGCAGATGGTGCTCGAAGGCGGCTGCAAATGGATACAGTTGCGGCTCAAGGATGCTTCTGATGAAGAATTTCGCCAGACAGCTCTCGAGATAATACCTTTGTGCAAGGAGCATGAAGCGTTTCTTGTGTTTGACGACCGCGTAGAGCTGGCTATGGAAATGGGTGTGCACGGCGTGCATCTCGGCAAAAACGACATGGACCCTCTCCAGGCCCGAGAAACCATGGGTGCGGAGGCTATCATAGGCATAACCGCCAACACAGCCGAAGACATACTGAAATATAAAGGACGTGATGTTGATTATGTAGGTCTCGGTCCATATCGTTTCACGACAACCAAAGCCAACCTGTCGCCCGTACTTGGTACAGAAGGATATGCCGATATAGTCAAAACCGTCCGCGACGCCGACATGCTTCTGCCCATCGTTGCCATAGGCGGCATAGGTGTGGAAGACATCCCCGCTCTCATGGCCACAGGCATCAATGGCGTAGCTGTAAGCGGCTCGATAATCAATGCCCCTGACCCGGTAGTATATACACGGCTCCTGCTTGACACGCTTAATGAGACTGTATCCGCTCTCAGAAAGAAGTCCTAAAGCCCCACAAACCATCGTCATCACATCAGGAATAAACAATAATCATATCATCATATTATGTCAGACATTCTCACCATCGGTGGTAAGGAATTTACCTCGCGCCTTTTTGTTGGCACAGGCAAATTCTCATCCAACCGCCTAATGCTTGATTCAATCATAGCATCCGGTTCGCAGATGATTACCGTAGCCATGAAGCGTATCGACATGGAGCACGAGGAGGAGGACGACATGCTCGCCCACATCAACCGTGACCATGTGCAGTTTCTCCCCAACACTTCGGGAGTGCGCAATGCCGAGGAGGCCGTGCTCGCCGCCAATCTGGCCCGCGACTGCTTTGGCACCGACTTCATCAAACTCGAGATTCATCCCGACCCCAAATACCTGCTCCCCGACCCTATCGAGACGCTGAAAGCTACTGAGACTCTCGCCAAGCAGGGATTCAAGGTTCTCCCTTATATACAGGCCGATCCGGTGCTGTGCAAACGTCTTGAGGAAGTCGGGACAGCCGCAGTAATGCCCCTGGGAGCACCTATAGGGACAAACAAGGGCCTCAAGACTCGCGATCTTCTTGAAATCATCATTGCCGAGAGCCGCGTGCCTGTGGTGATTGATGCCGGACTCGGCGCACCATCTCATGCTGCCGACGCTATGGAAATCGGAGCCGACGCCGTGCTCGTCAATACTGCCATCGCCGTAGCCGGCGACCCGGTAGAAATGGCCGTCGCTTTCCGACTCGCGGTTGAAGCCGGACGCAAGGCATATCTTGCCGGACTCGGCTCCGTATCGTCATCGGCAAGTGCCACAAGTCCTCTCACAGCATTTCTTGACCTCTGAACCTCTTATGCATATAACTGAAGCCAAAATCATCACTTTATTATAAATGAAAATCGAAAACATTGACGTAAACTCTTATCCCGGTTCGGAAAAGGTATACATAGACGGCGAAATGTTTCCTATCAAGGTAGCTATGCGTCGGGTCAACCTCACTCCGACAGTCGATATAGTCAACGGAGAAAAAGTCATCACCGAAAATGCTCCCGTCTACGTCTACGACACCAGCGGAGTCTACACCGACCCCAATGTCAAAATCAACATCAACGAAGGTCTGCCACGCACACGCGAGGCCCTCATAGCCCAACGCGACGACCTCGAGCAGCTCCCCCACATCACTTCCGACTACGGACGTATGCGCGAGGAAGACCCCATGCTCGACAATATCCGTTTTGCCCACCGCTATGCGCCCCGACATGCCGCCAAGGGCAAGGAAATCACACAGATGGCATTGGCAAAAAAGGGCATTATCACTCCTGAGATGGAGTATGTGGCTATCCGCGAGAACAACAACGCCCGCGCAATGGGCATCGAAAGCCACATCACTCCTGAGTTTGTCCGTGCTGAAATTGCCGCCGGACGAGCCGTACTCCCCGCCAATATCAATCATCCCGAAGCCGAACCTATGATTATAGGCCGAAACTTCCTTGTCAAACTCAACACCAATATCGGCAACTCGGCCCTTTCGTCAGGCATCGAGGAAGAAGTGAGCAAAGCCGTGTGGAGCTGCTACTGGGGAGGAGACACGCTGATGGACCTCTCGACAGGCGACAATATCCACGAGACACGAGAGTGGATTATCCGCAACTGTCCTGTGCCGGTAGGAACGGTTCCCGTATATCAGGCACTCGAGAAAGTCAACGGCCGCGTCGAAGACCTCACATGGGAAATATACCGTGACACTCTCATCGAGCAGGCCGAGCAGGGCGTAGACTACTTCACAATCCACGCCGGTGCGCTCCGCGCCCATGCCGACATGGTCAAGGAACGTCTTACCGGCATCGTGTCGCGCGGCGGCTCCATCATGACCAGTTGGGCCGTGATGCACAATGAGGAAAACTTCCTCTACACCCACTTTGACGAAATCTGCGAGATACTCGCCGCATATGATGTGGCCGTATCGCTCGGCGACGGTCTTCGTCCCGGTTCGATACACGATGCCAATGACCGTTCACAGTTCCTTGAACTCGATGTGCTCGGTGAGCTGACTGAGATAGCCTGGCGACACAACGTGCAGGTGCTTATCGAAGGTCCCGGCCATGTCCCCATGCACAAGATACGCGAAAACATGGACCGTCAGCTTGAGAAGTGTCACGAAGCACCGTTCTACACACTCGGCCCGCTTACGACCGACATCGCGCCCGGTTATGACCACATCACATCGGCTATCGGCGCGGCGCAGATCGCCTGGATGGGCACAGCAATGATATGCTATGTGACCCCAAAGGAGCATCTCGCCCTTCCCAACCTCGAGGATGTCCGCAACGGTGTAATCACCTACAAGATTGCCGCCCATGCCGCCGACATCGCCAAAGGCCACCCCGGTGCACAGGTGCGCGACGACGCCATGAGCAAGGCCAGATTTGAGTTCAGATGGAAAGACCAGTTCAATCTGTCGCTCGACCCCGCCCGCGCACGTCAGTACTATGTGGAAAGCCATAAAGATGACGACCACTTCTGCACCATGTGCGGTCCCAACTTCTGCGCGATGCGCATCACTCGGAAACTCGTCGACGAGTGCGCCAAGTAAGTTGACCTAACGCTTCCCACCAACCACGCGAGAGGGATTTTACTGAGACTGTAACACCCTCTCGCGCGTAAAGGTGCGGCAGTTGCGCCGCCCTTCTCCTCTACACGACTCTTTACACACGACTTATTTTTTTCATTTTCACGACTTATTTTTGTTTGTAATGACCAATAGGATACTGTGGGTCCTTTCTATTCTCACATTCTCACTATGCTCACTCCCGGCCAAGGCTCAGAGAGTGGCACTGAAAACTAATACCCTCGACTGGGTATTGATGTCTCCCAACCTTACGCTCGACACCCGGCTGTCACGCAGGGTCACATTTGAAATCGGTATTGCCGGAAACCCTTTTAGTAAAACGCCCTACGGCTCAGACATAATGCTTAAAAACATACGCATAGAACCCTCGTTGCGCTATTGGTTCAACCGACCGATGGCCCGCCACTTCATGGGCGTAGCTTTCAGCGGAGGCGTCTTCAATGTGCGTATGCGTCAACACTGTTACAAGGGCAACGAATTTGCCGCAGGACTCACTTATGGCTATGCACTCGTGCTCAACCGTCACTGGAATGTGGAGTTTACACTCGGCCTGGGCTTAGCCCGCGTGTGGGGATATGACTATCTCTACAACGAAGGACAGCCCCTCACCCGCAATATGAGCCGCTGGCTGCCCGCGCCTGTCGGCACCGGCATCTCGTTTTCTTATATTTTAAATTGATAACCGCGAAATAAAAGATATGTATATGACTATCACCCGACGCATCTATGCTTCGCTCGCGGCTATCATGCTGACATCGGCAGCCGCGAGTGCCCGCGACATCAATGTGCGCGGCATTGTGACCAATACCAAAGGCGAACCGCTCCAGGGCGTGTGTATCTACAATGTGGAGACAGACCAGTTGCTCGCCAGCACCAACGAAGAGGGCAAATATCTCGTAATCATCGACAGTGACGGCAAACTCGCCTATTCGATCCTCGGCATGGAGGACACCGAGGTGCCGGTCGAGGGCCGTCTTGCCATTGACGTAGTGCTAACCGCCTCGTCAATCACTCTTGATGAGGTGCTCGTAAAGGCCAAAGGCAAACTCAAGACCGTAGCCCCCGAGCCTACCGACATCGAAATCAAAGGCAACTATGCCCACATCAAGACCCGTGTCAAAGTACCCCACAGACTGTTCAACTCGTCCACCCGACTGATCATACAGCCGGCACTCTATAACGTAACGGCCAACAAGATGTGGTATCTCAAACCGCTCGTATTTGACGGACGACGTTACAACATCACTCAGGATCGCATGCTCGACTTCAATCTGAACGCCGACCCGCTCACTCCTTATGTCGAAGTGCAGAAACACTCCAGCCACAAAGACGATATGATATTCTGGAGCGACTCGGTGTATCTCGATAATCCCGACCAGGACTTTCACTGCGACATGCTCATGGCGATGGAAAATTACAATCGCGTGTTTTACCGCGATACCACCACCATATCGCGCGGAACGGTCAACCCCATGCGCTTCTTTCAGTACAGTCTGCTCGGCACCGAAGTGACCGACACTACATTCTATCCCACTCCGGAGATGCAGATGCGCGACACTCGCGGCGATGTGATGCTTACATTCAAGGTAAATGACGCCCGACTCTATATGGACCAGGGCAACAACCGAGCCGAGATGAACTCACTACTCAGCCAACTGCAGCACATCGAAAATGATCCGGACGCAGCTCTCAAAAGTTTTCATATCTACTCGACATCCTCGCCCGAAGGCAACTATGCCAAAAACGTAGATCTCTCGAAGAGACGTATGCAATCGGCTCTCGAGCTCATCATGGATAATCTCTCGCCCACCACCCGCCGCTACATGGAGGTAAAAAGCGATGCATCGGTCGAACCGTGGGAGTCACTCGTGACAATGCTCCGTGCCGACAGTCTCAACACCGAGGCTGACGCCGTGGCCGATATAATCACAAAATATCCCGGTCAGATGGATGCCCAGTCTGTCAGAATACGCAAGCTCCCGTTCTACTCGTCACTTATTCCCGAGAAGTATCTTCCCCGTATGCGTAAGGTAAGCTACGAATTCCTTACCTCTCAATTCCGCTATCTGACTGATGACGAAATCGCTGAAGTGTACAAGACCGACCCGAAGTCACTTTCTCGTTACGAGTTTTTCAGGCTGTATCGCTATATAGCCAATACTCCGGCCGAAAAGGAAGAGTATCTGAAAAAAGCACTGGAGACCCATCCCAGTTTCCTTGTAGCCGCAACCGACCTTGCAGCCATGAAACTCGAGCGCGGCGAGGCCGACTATGACCTGCTCGGCAATTATCTCCAGCCTGGCAAGAAGATTAAGAAAATACCCGACGAGGCCCGACTCAACCACATAGCGGCGTGTCTCGCCTCACATCATTATCTCGAAGCCGACTCGCTCGCCTCGCTTCTTCCCGACACACCTCGTTTTCATAAAGCCAAGATATACACCGACGTGTTCAATGGCCGTTATGAGGGTGCGATGCAGGAAGTCGCAGCCGAGTCACCTGTCAATGAAGTGGTGATACTGCTGGCTCTCAAAGCCAATGACCAGGCATGGCGCAAAGCATCCAAACTCGGAGGCTCGGCCGAAGAGGAATACCTCAAGGCCGTAGCCGCCAACCGTGTAGACGAATACATGGCGGCCGTGAGTCATCTCGAAAACGCCCTGCGTCTCAAGCCGGAGCTTATAGAAATCGCCAAAATAGACGGTGACCTTATTGACCTGATGGAAGAACGTGAAGAAGAGGAGGTACAGTTATGAAAACGACATTACGCAAGATATATATTATGATAGGCACCTGTGTCATGCCGGCAGCAACTTATGCTGCCACAGGTGCGCCGGTAGCCATTGACTCGACCATGAATGCACTCGACTATGTGCTCCAGCGTCCGGCTCCAGCAGAAAAGTTCCCGCAAAAACGCTTCGGTGACCATCTGTTCATTTCGGCCGAGGCCGGTCCAGACTGGATGCGCACCAATGCCAATCTCACCGGCGCGTCACTCTCTGACGCCGGCTATCGCATGGGGCTGACAATAGGCGACTGGATAACTCCGGTGCACGGATGGAGACTTGGCATCAGCGGCGGACGCCACCACGGAGTGAAGGATACACGTCCCTTTTTCGCAGGTCTGTCGCTTGACTATATGATGAATCTTTCGGCCCTGCTTCGTAAGGACAACCCCTCACGCCGATTTGAGCTGATAGGCATAATGGGACTCGAGGGCCAGGCACTTCACCGTGACGGACATCGTCTGTGGGGTGCCGGTGGAGCGAGAATCGGACTGCAACCAAGACTCTATGTCACATCATCCACCTATCTCTATGTAGAGCCCCGCATAGGCATTTACACTGATGGGCTTGATGACGTTAAGACATGGCACCGTTATGACTGGAATGCATCGGTAATGGTAGGCCTTGGATACCGTATGACAGGCGGCCGTGGCATCAGTGTTGACAATTCACTGTTTTCCAACGATTATTTCAGAGACAATGTATTCATCGGAGTGTCGGGCGGCGTTGTCGGTCTCGGCAATTCCACCTCGGAGTGGCGCAAACGCAAAGGCATGACCGGAATGTTGTCGATAGGCAAATGGTTCAGCGCGCCCGCCGGACTGCGTCTTTCGGTAGGCGGCACATCCCTCAGACAACAGATCGGTCAAGACCGCCGTAATGGAGTAATAGCCGATCTCGACTATATGTGGAACCTCAATTCGGCCTTTGTCGGATACAATCCCGACAGCAAAATCGAGACAAATGTAGTGCTCGGAGCCAGCGCGGTATACCTCTCAGGCGAAGGCAAGAAGTTTTTCCCGGGACTGCATGCCGGATTGCAAGGAATGTGGAAAGTATCGCCTTCGGTCGGTCTTTATCTCGAGCCAAATGTGAGAGTGTTTGACAAAAAAATCACAACCACAAGCAGTCGTTATGCATTCATGCCGGGTGTGAATGTTGGTCTTGTATACCGTTTCAACTCATCGGAGAGCTATGACTATTACAAGTCATCGTTTGATTATAGCGAATTTCTCTCATCGCGCCGCTACTTCTTCGATTTGCTTGGCGGAGTGCTCATGCGCTCACGCGAATGGTATCCCAGTTTTACCACAACAATCAGCTTTGGTCAATGGTACACACCCGAGAGTGCGTGGCGCATCAGCGGAGAGTATGAGACCATACGAAAGGGATCGAACTATCGTTCGCTCACACTTTCGGCCGACTATATGCTGAGCCTGTCGACTCTCGCCGGAGGATATGACAGCGAACGCGCATTTGATCTCGACGCATTTATAGGTCTGACGGCCGGAGTTGCCAACTACAATCATGGCCGTAACAGTATAATATGGGGCCCGAGGGCCGGTCTGCGCGGACGTATAAGCGTATCTCCCGCGGTTGACATTATTCTTGAACCGCAACTGCAACTGTTGTCAATACCCGACTATACACGCCGCTATAATCCTGAAGTGCGCTTTCTCGCCGGTGTCAGCTATAAGCTCAACCGCACCAAGAGCGAGCGCACAGCCTCGACTGCCGGCATTCTTGGCGGCGAGCTACACCCCTATGTCAACCTTGCCGGAAGCCCGATGCTCTACAGCGAAAGCATCTCGCAACCGAATATGCGCAAAGTGTCGGGAGGATTCTCGCTCGCAGCGGGAGGATGGCTTACCGGCGCGTCAGGTCTCCAGCTCGGCTTTGCATATGACTGTCTGCCGTTCAACTCGCGCAGTAATCAGGAAATCAAGACTGTCAGTCTTGACTATATGCTAAATCTCACAAATGTGTTTACAGGCGAGACAGGGCGTAGATTTGAGGTCATCCCGATGCTCGGCCTCGGTGTCGGCTGGGGCTCATGCCAAAACTCCAAAGCGGCATTGGCTATCGAAGGCGGCATAAGAGCCGGCTATCGCATCACCGACAACCTTGACCTGACTCTGACCCCGATGGTGACCGTATGGCAACCCCGCATCAACGGCACACGCTACAACAACCACCATTTCGTGGGTGTAGGCCGATTGCCGGTGGGCATTTCATATCGATTCTAAAAATTTCAGTATCAGATATAAGAGTAATATGTTTTCAGAAGAATTAGAAAAATACGACTGGGACGAGACAACCCGTTTCATCTCCACGCGAACAGCCGCCGATGTACGTGCGGCACTGCGTAAAGAGCATCTGAGTGTCGAAGACTTCATGGCTCTCATCTCACCGGCCGCCGAGCCGTATCTGGAGGAGATGGCTCAGCTCAGTCACCGCTATACGCTTGAGCGTTTCGGCAAGACAATATCAATGTACATCCCCATGTATGTATCAAACGCCTGCTCAAACTGCTGTGTGTATTGCGGATTCAACCACAATAATCCGCTCACGCGCGTGACACTGACAATGGATCAGGTGCGCGCCGAGTGTGAGGCCATACGCGAGCTCGGCCCGTTTGAAAACCTACTCATCGTATCAGGCGAACACCCCAAAATCAACGGAGCCGATTATATCGAAGAAGTGCTCAAGACTGCTCGCCCCTACTTCAACAATCTCACTATCGAGGTAGGCCCCATGAGCACTGAAGAGTATGAACGACTCACACACAGCGGGCTCAACGGCGTGGTGTGTTTTCAGGAAACATATCACAAGGCCAACTACCGTAACTATCACCCCAAAGGCATGAAGTCGATATTTGACTGGCGTGTCAACGGTTTTGACCGCATGGGACAGGCCGGAGTCCACAAGATAGGTATGGGTGTGCTGATCGGCCTCGAGGACTGGCGCACCGACCTCACCATGCTCGCACGCCATCTCCGCTATCTGCGCAAGAACTATTGGAAGACCAAATACAGCATCAACTTCCCGCGCATGTGTCCTGCCGAGGGCGGCTATCAGCCCAAGGTAGTGATGAGCGACCGCGAACTGGCCCAGGTGACATTTGCATTCCGCATCTTTGACCACGATGTCGACATCTCCTACTCCACCCGTGAAAATCCGACATTCCGCGCCAACATGATGAAGCTCGGAGTCACATCCATGAGTGCGGGCAGCAAGACCGAGCCCGGAGGTTACCGCTCGACTCCCGACGCCCTTGAGCAGTTTGAGGTATCCGACCCGCGTTCGCCCAAGGCCGTGACCGAAGAAATAAGGAAACTCGGTTATGAGGCTGTGTGGAAAGACTGGGACAAAATTTTTGACTGAACAAAAGTCTGAATGACTATTCTTAACGTGTAAAATCCCCGCTTTAAGGGATTTTACACGTTTCTTTTTCCAGGATGCCATATAGTTGCGCGAGTAAGCATACAGGAGTGAAGATGAATTTTGTCAGGTGAGTGATTTTTTGTAACTTTGGGGTCGCAATTATCGGTTTAACTACACGATTGTAAATGAAGGACAATACTAAGATAATATCAATCGGTCAGATTGACCTCTCTTCCGACATACAGCACAACGCACCGACTCTTGACGACCTGCCTGTGATACCACTTCGCGACATGGTGCTTTTTCCGCAGGTGACATTTCCCATTATGATGGGGCGGGAGCTTACAGTGCGTACAGTCAACGCCGCCTATGAGAAGAGCATACCTGTAGGCGTATTCTGCCAGACTGATCCGGCTATAGAGAATCCCGATGTAAAGGACCTCTACCCCTATGGCGTGGTGGCCGATGTCGTAAAAGTCATCGAGCTGCCTGACGGCACACACACCGCCATACTCAACGCCCGCAGCAAGGTTAAAGTCACCGGTCCGGGTAACGGCGAAACCATACCCGGCGCGCTGTCAGTATCGGTCAAGGAGTGTCGGGAGACCAATCCCCGCCCCACCGACAAAGAGTTTGCCGTGCTTGTCGAGGACATACGCTCGACCACACTGCGTATCCTCGGACAGAATGGTGAAAACCCGAGCGAGCTCATGGTCAACATCAAGGATCTCAGCGCGCCTCCCTTGATGATCAACCTCATATGCACCCACGCAGGATTTGAACTGCACGAGAAGATGGATCTGCTGCGTCACTCACGTCTCAAGGACAGAGCCATGCATCTCATGTCGCTCATAGCCCGTCAGGAGCAATTCTCGGAAATACGCTCCGAGATACGTCGCAAAGCCATGAAGAATATTGACGAACAGCAGCGCAACCATTACCTCCAGCATGAATTTGAGGTATTGCGCGACAAGCTGTATGGCAATGACGATGACAGCGTGGAGTTTGAGAAAAAAGCCGAAGGCCTGCTCATGCCTCAGAACGTGCGCGACGCATTCAAAAAAGAAATCGAGAAGCTGCGCCGTCTCAATCCGCAGAGTCCCGACTACTCAGTGCAGTACAGCTACCTCCAACTGCTCACCGATCTGCCCTGGGGCGTGCTCGACACAGTAAATGCCGACTTTTCAGAAGCAGAGAAAACTCTTGACCGCGACCACTACGGACTTGAGAAAGTCAAGGAGCGCATACTCGAACAACTGGCCGTGATGATGAATACTCCCGAAGGCCGTTCACCCATCATCTGTCTTGTCGGCGCGCCCGGAGTGGGCAAAACGTCGCTCGGACAGTCGATAGCACGTGCCCTCAACCGCAAATACCAGCGCGTGTCGCTCGGGGGTCTGCATGACGAGGCCGAGATACGCGGCCACCGCCGTACCTATATCGGAGCAATGCCAGGCCGCATAATTGATGCAATCAAGCGCGCGGGCAGTTCCAATCCCGTATTGCTTCTTGACGAAATCGACAAGACCGGCAATGACTTCAAGGGAGACCCCTCAGCCGCATTGCTCGAAGTTCTCGACCCGGAGCAGAACAGCCATTTTCACGACAACTACGTCGATGTCGACTATGACCTGTCGCACGTACTGTTCATAGCCACAGCCAATACACTCTCGACCATACCGCAGCCTCTGCTTGACCGCATGGAGATAATCGACATATCGGGCTATCTCATAGAGGAGAAAATCGAGATCGCACGACGTCATCTGATACCACGCGTGGCCACTGAAAACGGCTTTGGCGCGGAAGAGATTGAATTTACGCCCGAAGCCATCACCCGCATCGTCGAGAGTTATACAAGCGAAAGCGGTGTGAGACAGCTCGAGAAACAGATAGCCAAAGTGGTGCGTAAGATTGTACTCCACAAGATGCGCGGACAGGAATATTCACTCACGGTGACTCCCGATAATCTCCGCGAGTATCTCGGAGTAGAACGATACACCCCCGAACGTTACGAAGTGAGCGACATACCCGGCGTTGCAGTCGGCCTGGCTTGGACAGCCGTCGGCGGAGAGATACTTTTCATCGAGTCATCATTCTCCGAAGGCAAAGGTGACAAGCTAACGCTCACCGGCAACCTCGGTGACGTGATGAAAGAGTCGGCCGTAATCGCCTCGCAGATTGTACGCTCGCGCAGCAGCCGATATGGTATCAGCAGCGAGTGGTTTGACACTCATGCACTCCACATACATGTACCCGAAGGAGCCATACCCAAGGATGGCCCGTCGGCAGGCATCACCCTCAGCACTTCGATACTTTCGGCCCTCACCGGCCGGCCCGTGCGTGACCGTCTGGCAATGACAGGCGAAATCACACTCCGCGGCAAGGTGCTCCCCGTAGGCGGCATAAAAGAGAAAATATTGGCGGCCAAGCGTGCCGGCATAACCGACATCGTGCTGTGTGCCGACAACCGCAAGGACATCGAGGACATACGTCCGATATATCTCGAAGGGCTGACATTCCACTATGTAAAAAATATCGACGAAGTGTTTGACATCGCCATCAAAGAGCAATGAAAAAAATATTTATACATCTCGCGCTAATGATTGTGGCAGCCATTGCCATCGGCTGGCTTGCCATGCTGTGGCTTGACTCATGGACTCGTCACGGAGAGACCATTTCAGTGCCGGCAGTGCGTTCATTGGCTTATGACCGCGCAGTAGACATGCTCACGGCCGAGGGCCTGAAAGGTATCGTGGCCGACTCGGTATATGACAACCGTACTCAGCCGGGCACCGTGATAGAGCAAAATCCCAAAGCCGGAACCATCGTAAAAGAGGGGCGCGAGGTGTATCTCACCATCAACGCCTTCTCACCCAAGATGGTGACACTCCCCTCGCTATCCGATATATCTCTGCGTCAGGCCCGCTCGATACTCGAGGGTCTGGAGATACACAACATCGTGGAACGACGTGTGCCAAGCGACTTCAAGGATCTCGTATTGAGTGTGCGCTACAAAGGCTCGCGTCTGCATCCGGGAGCCCGTGTGCCTGTAAATGCCACGATAGAGCTTGAAGTCGGGCAGGGTATGCCCGAAATCAGCCTTTCAGACTCGACCGCTGAAAACGGCGCGGATGAAGAGGAAGCTGTCGAACATCTTGACCTATTCGATTGACATGGCGCAGCAGGATATCGACAACGACGATCTTGACATGCTTGACCCGTCGGTGGAAAACAACGGAGACGGCACCGGAGAGATGTATGAACATTTCCGTTTTGTGGCCGACAAGGGCCAGCAATTGCTGCGCGTGGACAAGTTTCTCGTCGCACGGCTCGAACACTCGTCGCGCAACCGTGTGCAGCAGGCGGCCGAAGCAGGGTGCATACTCGTAAACGGGAAAGCGGTAAAATCAAACTATCGCGTAAAACCTCTTGATGTGGTGCAGGTGGTCATGGACCGTCCGCGCTATGAGTTTGAGATTATAGCCGAGGACATCCCGCTCGACATTGTTTATGAAGACGATACCGTGCTCGTAGTCAACAAGCCGGCCGGGCTTGTCGTGCATCCGGGTCACGGCAACTATTCAGGTACTCTGGTCAATGCTCTCGCCTGGCATTTTCGCGACAATCCCGACTATGACGTGTCAGACCCGCGTCTCGGACTTGTACACCGAATTGACAAAGACACATCAGGGCTGCTCGTGGTGGCAAAGACTCCCGATGCGAAGACACATCTCGGCAAACAGTTTTTCAACAAGACCACCAAGCGTGAATATAACGCGCTGGTATGGGGTGTTCCCTCCCCGGCAGCCGGCCGCATAGAGGGCAACATAGGCCGTAACCCCAAAGACAGACTTCAGATGGCCGTCTTGCCCCCCGACGACCCGACGGGTAAACATGCCGTCACGCACTACGAAGTATTGGAAGACTTTGTGCATGTCGCTCTGGTCAAATGTGTGCTTGAGACCGGACGTACACATCAGATACGCGTACACATGACCCACAATGGACATCCGTTATTCAGCGATGCCCGATATGGAGGAGACAAAATACTCCGCGGCGAGCGCAGCGGGTCATATCAGAAATTTATAGCCAACTGTTTTGAAATATGCCCGCGTCAGGCTCTGCACGCCCGCACTCTCGGCTTTGTTCACCCGGTGACAGGAGAGGAAATGTTTTTCTCCGCGCCCATTCCATCCGACATGACCGCACTCATAGAAAAATGGCGTAACTACGCGTCACATATCTAGATGCGGACCATCACATGCCGAAAAAATCACTTATTGTATATAAGAGCATATAATTTTTGTGCCGTCGGAGCACCGTTGTAACGTGGATTTTTCGTAATTTTGCACGCAGAAAGCACGGTGTGCCATATTCGACAAGCCAAAACTCTTCATTATCACATATTATGATTGACAATCTTCCACCAATCAAAGTTTTTGCCGGTACCAAGTCGCAGTACATGGCCGAGGAAATTTGTCGTGACCTGGGTGTAGATCTGGGCAAGATGAACATCCAGTATTTTGCCGACGGCGAATTTGAAGTCTCGTTTGAGGAATCAATCCGCGGATGCGAAGTGTATCTCGTACAATCCACATTCCCCAACTCGGACAATCTGATGGAGCTTCTCCTGATGATTGACGCAGCCAAACGCGCGTCGGCCGCCTCGATTATCGCAGTGATGCCATATTTCGGATGGGCACGCCAGGACCGCAAAGACAAACCCCGCGTATCAATCGCCGCCAAACTTGTGGCCGACCTGCTCACCACAGCCGGCGTAGACCGCGTAATCACAATGGACCTTCATGCCGACCAGATACAGGGCTTCTTTGACATTCCTGTCGACCACCTGTATGCATCGTCGGTGTTCATACCTTATATACAATCGCTCAACCTTGAGAATCTTGTCATCGCATCGCCCGACGTAGGCGGAGCCAAACGAGCCAACAGCTACTCAAAATATCTCAACGTACCCCTCGTGCTCTGCCACAAGCAGCGCGCAAAGGCTAATGTCGTTGCCTCGATGACCGTAATCGGTGACGTAAAGGACAAAGACGTAATCATCGTCGACGACATGGTCGACACCGCAGGCACCATAACCAAGGCCGCCGATCTCATGAAAGCCGAAGGAGCCCGCAGCGTGCGTGCTCTCTGCTCACACGCTATCATGAGCGACCCGGCTTCGGAGCGCGTGGACAACTCCGCACTTGTCGAGATGATGTTTACCAACTCCATCCCCTTCAACAAGAGCTGTCATAAGGTGACCATACTGTCAGTGGCCCGTTTGTTTGCCGACACTATACGTCGCGTTCACACCCACGAGTCCATTTCGTCACAGTACCTTATAAAATAAGCGGGGCTTCGAAAAAGTCCGATAAAGTCTGAAAGAGTTGAGATAATGGTTTCATAGACACAAGCCTATTATCTTGACTCTTTTTTACCAATACAGACCTTAATTCAATTATTACAACCCAATAGCCATGACTCTAAAAAACATTATGGCCTCCACAGCAGTAGCAACTTTACTGGCAGGATGTTCAGCTTCAGCGGGTAGCGATGAGAAAATCATCGACAAACCCGAGTTTACATCAGCGACCGGCGTGTTTGACATAAGTGCCCTTGAGGCCTTAGGCACGGTAGGCGCACCCGTAGTATCACCCGACGGGAGCAAAGTACTCTTCGGTATCTCCTACGAGAGTCTCGAGGAGAACAGGAGCAATATGGACCTTTATGTGATGAATCCCGACGGCTCGGACATCAAACGTATCACCCGCACTTCCGGCAGCGAAAGTTCTTACTGCTGGATTGACGGCGGCAAAAAAATCGCCTTTATCTATGCCCCCGACGGTGTGGCTCAGGTGTGGGTGATGAACGCCGACGGCTCCGGCCGCAAGCAGGTGACCGACATCGAGAAAGGTGTAAGCGGATTTGTATTCTCGCCCGACGAGACCAAACTCCTGCTCATATCCAATATCAAATATTCACGCGATGCCAAGGATATATATCCCGATCTGCCTAAAGCAACCGGTCGTGTCATCGACGACATGATGTACAAGCACTGGGATCAGTGGGTGACAGAAATCCCCCACCCCTTCCTGGCCGATTTTGACGGCGCAAAGGCCACCAATGTGATTGACATTATGGCCGATGAACCTCGCTATGAGTCACCCATGCTCCCCTTCGGCGGCATCGAATCGTTTGCCTGGGCTCCCGACTCGAAAAGCCTCGTGTACACATCACGCAAGAAAGAAGGCAAAGAGTATGCCATCTCGACCAACTCCGACCTCTATCTCTACACTATAGCCGACGGCTCGACCCGCAATCTCACCGAGGGCATGATGGGATATGACACCAACCCCGTGTTCTCGCCCGACGGCTCGACCCTCGCATGGCTGTCAATGGAACATGACGGATATGAGAGCGACAAAAACCGCATCTTCACCCTCGATATGGCTTCAGGGACAAAGACCGACCTTACCGCCGACTGGGACTATACCGTCAATGAGATAGCCTGGAATCCTGATGGAAAATCACTCTGCTTCATCGCACACAAGGATGGTGTGACCCCTGTGTTTACAATCAGCACCGAGTCACACGAGGTGAGCGAAATCGCCAACGGCGTATGTGACTACGCGGGTCTCAACATAGCCGGCGACGGCACTGTATTCACCCGCCGTCACGCCATGACCTATCCCAACGAGATATGCAGTGTGGTCAACGGCGAGGTAAAACAGCTCACCAATGTCAACACCGAGCTGCTCGGCTCGCTCAAGATGCCCACCGTAGAGAAGAAGATGGTGCCCACCACCGATGGTAAGGAAATGCTCGTATGGGTGGTGTATCCTCCGGAGTTTGACCCCAACAAGAAATATCCCGCGCTTCTCTACTGCCAGGGTGGTCCGCAGCAGGCTGTCAGCCAGTTCTGGAGCACACGCTGGAACTTTGCCCTCATGGCCTCGAACGGCTATATCATCATCGCCCCCAACCGCCGCGGCCTTCCCGGTTTCGGCACCGAGTGGAATGCCCAGATTTCGGGTGACTATCCCGGCCAGAACATGCGCGACTATCTTGCAGCAGTCGACTACATGAAGCAGTATCCCTATGTTGACAGCGAACATATCGGAGCCACCGGCGCAAGCTATGGCGGATTTTCGGTATACTGGCTCGCCGGTAACCACGATCACCGCTTCTCGGCACTTCTCGCTCATGCCGGCATCTTCAATATGGAAGCTCAGTATCTTGAGACCGAGGAGATGTGGTTTGCCAACTGGGATATGGGCGGAGCTTTCTGGGAAAAAGACAACGCCACAGCCCAGCGCACATTTGCCAACTCCCCTCACAAGTTTGTTGACAAATGGGACACCCCTATCATGATTTCACATGGCGAGTTTGACTACCGCATCCTCTCATCGCAGGGCGAAATGGCATTTAACGCAGCCAAGCTCCGCGGTATTCCCGCCGAGATGGTAATCTTCCCTGACGAAAACCACTGGATACTCAAACCGCAGAACGCTGTAATGTGGCAGCGACTCTTCTTCCGCTGGTTTGACCGCTGGCTGAAGCCCCAGACTCAGGAAGCTCAGGCCGAATAACACATAAGCATAAACACAATCCTCAGAAGAGGTCCACAATCTATAACAAAGACAAAAAAACTTTTGTCTTTGTTTATGAAGTTGTTCAAACTTATTTCGAGATGTTAATAATACAGTAAAATAATAAAAATACAGCGCATTCAGCAAAGGGCGCACTATATTATAGTTCCCACACTCTAATATACCGTACCAA
>NZ_CAJTCF010000026.1:0-47119 GCF_910574735.1 Duncaniella muricolitica
AAAAAAAAAACAAATATGCAAGTAAAATAATGTTTATTTTCTTGATATTCAATAGCTTTTATGAGCGTCAAATGCGAAGTGATAATTGAACGTTAAGCTGCTATTGTTTCGTCATAATATGAGTACGGCATACCTACCTGAGTAGTTACCTTAATATTCCATTCGAGTTTTATCGGTTACACATACTATATCAGTTCATTAATACCTATTTGTCAACTTTTTCGCATGCATATTGTTCTATCATTAGAAATCGGACGAGACTGCCCGTTTCGACAGACGATAAGATTGTATCATCAATTCAAAAACATATCTCTCCTGCTCTCCCGCATGCAGGAAACTTAAAAAACTTGTTACTATTATGAACAATGCACCTCTCCAAGGAATCAAGGTGATTGATTTCACCGAAGTCCAGTCTGGACCTTCTTGTACACAATTACTCGCATGGCTCGGTGCCGATGTGATAAAGATTGAACGCCCGGGCGTGGGTGATGCCACACGTAAGGAGCTGCAATTTGACCCTGATTGCCCGAGCTATTACTTCCTGCAGCTCAATTCCGACAAAAAGTCTCTTGCACTTGATGCAAAAACTCCCGACGGCAAGGCTATTCTGACCAAACTTATCCAGTCGGCCGACATTTTTATCGAAAACCTGCACCCCGGAGCCATGGATAAACTCGGCTTTGACTGGGAGACTGTACACAAACTTAACCCTAAGTGTATATACGGCACCATCAAGGGTTTCCCGCAGTCATCCAAATACAAAGACCTCAAGGCCTATGAGCCTATAGCCCAGGTGACTGCAGCGGCAGCATCGACCACAGGCTGGTATGACGGTGAATACAATGTGCCGACCCAGAGCGGTGCCGCGCTCGGCGACTCCAACACCGGCATGCATCTTACCATAGGCATACTCGCCGCACTTGTGCAGCGTGAAAAGACCGGCGAGGGTTGTTATGTATATCAGTCCATGCACAACGCTTGTCTCAACCTGTGTCGTATCAAGACACGTGACCAGCTTACTCTTGATAAAATCGGATATCTCACCCAGTTCCCGCAGTATCCCAACGGCAAATTCGGTGATTGTGTGCCCCGTTCGGGCAACATCGAGGGCGGCGGCGTGCTCGGTTGGACCTACAAGTGCAAGCCGGCCGGCGATCTGGACTCGGCCATTGATGCAAACAATTATGTCTACATCATCCTCCAGCGCGGGGCCAAGGACTTTGAGCTGGCATGTCAGGCATTCGGATTTGAGGACTGGCTCACCAATCCTGATTTCAACACGGCCGATGCCCGCGACAAGCACAAGGATGAGATATATCAGCGTATAGGCGCATGGACGGCTGACAAGACCAAATTTGAGGTCACCGAACTTCTCGGCAAGTATGGTGTGCCTGTCGGTCCGGTGCTCTCTACCAAGGAGCTGATGTCGGACGAGTCGCTCTATGACGGCAACACGTTGGTAAAAATCAACCAGGGTGGCAAAATCGGCGAATTTGTCACTGTCGGAGTGCCTTTCACAATGAGCAACTACCAGCCGGTCTACGGTCCGTGCCCCGAGCTTGGCGGCAACACTACCGAAGTGCTCAAGGCTTACGGATATACTGACGAACAAATAGCCGAATTTGCCAAGAACGGCACCACCGCCCCTGTAGCCAAATAGGTCAAACCGCTTATATCAACGTAACAAAGTTTAGGCTTCAAAACCACCTGACTTTATAGAGGGGACAATCAGTCAATTGTCTCGCTGTCCGAGACCGGGATTGACGGTTGTCCTCTCTTTTTATCATTAAACATCATATTCATCCAAAATCAGATTACAATGGCAACACCCAATACCACCCCGGCTCCTGCCGCTCAGGCTCCCCACTATCCTGATCAAGTGACCGGTATGTATGTGCTGGCACGCGCACTCAAGAATGTAGGCATAGAAAATGTGTATGGACTCGTGGGTATTCCTATCACCGAGGCCGCCTATCTCATACAGGGCCAGGGCATACGTTTTGTCGGATTTCGTCACGAACAACAGGCCGGCATGGCCGCAGCTACCGAAGGATTTCTCACAAAGAAACCCGGTGTGCTCATGACAGTGTCATCGCTCGGATTCATGAACGGACTTACAGCAACAGCCAACGCCACGGTCAACTGTTACCCTATGATTCAGATTTCAGGCGCGTCAGATCCGACGATGGTCGACATGAACATGGGCACCTACGAACAGCTTGACCAGTTCAATACAGCCAAGCCGGTAGTCAAAGCCGTATTTCGCTGCAGCAAGGCCGAGGATATCCCCTCAGCCGTAGCCCGTGCATACAGAGCGGCAGTATCGGGCCGCCCCGGTGGCGTATATATCGACATGACCACCCCCGCTCTCGGCCAGATAATGAACCGTGAGGATGCCGAGAAGCTGCTTTATCAGCCTGTCGACGTCTATTCGCCAGTAGCTCCCAACCAACAGTCGGTCGACCGTGCCGTCGAGATACTGTCTTCAGCCAAGCGTCCGGCCATTCTGCTCGGCAAGGGTGCGGCATATGCTCAGGTAGATGACAAAATCAAGACTCTTGTCGAGAAGTATAACATTCCCTATCTGCCAATGTCCATGGCCAAGGGTCTTATGCCTGACGCCGGACCGCTGAGCGCGCTGTCATGCCGCTCGACTATCATGAAAGAGGCAGATGTGGTGATGGTAATCGGAGCACGCCTCAACTGGATGCTATCGTTCGGCAAGGGCAAATGGAATCCGGCCATAAAGTTCATACAGCTTGATGTTGAACCCCAGGAAATCGATGTGAACGTGCCTATCGCCGCACCTGTGGTCGGCGACATGGGGCTCGCGCTCGATGCAATCCTTGCCAAACTCGAGGGCAAGACCATGAGCACCGATCCTGCATGGCTCACTTCGCTACAGGCCGAAACCAAAGAGAAAAACGCCAAGTTCAGCGCGCGGCTCCAAGCCAACAAGGATGCCTCGCCAATGGATCACTGGACCGCCATCGGAGCCATCAAGCCTATACTTGAAAGCAATCCCGACATTATTCTTGTCAACGAGGGTGCAAACACGCTTGACGACACCCGCGATGCTGTAGACATGTCGCTGCCGCGTCACCGAGTAGACTGTGCCACATGGGCCATCATGGGTATGGGCATCGGTTCGGCCATCGGAGCTGCAGTCGCAACCGGCAAGCAGGTGGTAGCCGTCGAGGGTGACTCGGCTTTCGGATTCTCGGGAATGGACTTCTCGACAATATGTCGCTTCAATCTGCCGGTAACAGTGGTCATACTCAACAACGGCGGTATATATAACGGTATCGGTGTGCCTCTCGACAAGACATCCGACCCGGCACCGACAACTCTTGACATACATGCCCGCTATGACAAACTCGGTGAGGCTTTCGGAGCCAAGACCTATTATGTCACCACCCCCGAACAGCTCACCCAGGCCCTCAACGAGAGTATCGCAAGCAAGAAGCCGAGTCTGATTGATGTGCAACTTGCAGCCGATTCGGGCAAGGAATCCGGCCACATCGGATATCTCAACCCGGCTCCGCTCCAGGACATCACAGTATAGGCCCTTACTACAAGGGGGCGAGAACACTCTTTGACCGACGCCATCTTCTCAATAATCGCAGACGTCAGTCACTCTCGCCCCCTCTCCTATTCTCTCCATCTATTCATTTTTTATCACCCCCTACATTATGGAACACATTATTCTATATGCAATCGTTCCTATCATCGTAGTCATGCTTGCAGGCTACATCTCGGGAAAGAAGGGAATTTTTACGGGCGATGACTCGAAAAAATTCAACAAGGTAGTGCTTGACTATGCACTTCCTGCCGCACTGTTCGTCTCCATCGTGCAGTCGACACGCGAGATGCTGGCACGCGACATCAAACTGTCGCTCATCTCACTGTTCGGTATCATGGCCTGCTTTATGGTCGTGTACTATGTATTCAAAATGTTTAAGAAAAACACGGGTGCCGATGCAGCCATTTCGGCCCTTATCAGCGGCTCGCCTACCATCGGCTTCCTCGGATTTGCCGTTCTGGAACCTATCTTCGGCACCACACCTTCGGTGGCTCTCGTGGTTGCGATTGTCAGCATCGTGGTCAATGCCGTCGGCATCCCTGTAGGTCTGTCGCTCATGAACGCATCGCTCGAAAAGCAGCAGCCCGGCTCGACCAAGAAGCAGAGCGCGTGGATACCTGTGCTCCACGCTCTCGAACAGCCGGTAGCCTGGGCTCCTATTCTCGCTGTGATATGGGTGCTCGTCGGCATACCCTGGCCGGCCTGGGCAAGTCCGTCATTTGACCTTATAAAAGGAGCCAACGCCTCAATGGCCGTATTCTCGGCGGGTATAACACTGTCGTCTATCAAGGTTCAGATCAACTGGCAGGCAGTACTCGGTTCTATACTCAAGATGGTCATGATGCCGGCCGTACTTCTCATACTCGGTCTCGTATTCCACATGGATCCGACCAACCTCAAGATGCTCGTTGTAGCCGGTGCGCTTCCTCCCGCATTCTCGGGTATTATCATCGCCGACGAGTACGACACCTATGTCGCTACCGGCACCTCTTCACTGACGCTTTCAGTAATATTGTTTATCGGATTCTGCCCGTTGTGGTTGTGGATAACCGACCTGTGTGTGGGCGGCGGATTCTGATTACCGACATAGATTTCATAGATTGTGGAATGTTGAATGGATTGGCCGTTGGATAGCAGCCGTGTCCATTTCGACATTCCACATTTTCATCTTCAACAAAATTACACATTCGACATTATGAAAAAAGAGATACTTGACGGATGCACCGCGGCGGCACACGTGGCCTACGCGCTGAGCGACGTTGCGACAATTTATCCCATCACTCCGGTCGCCTCGATGGGCGAGACAGCCCAGAAGTGGGGCATGGCCGGACGTCGCAACCTCATGGGGCAGGCTCTGGAAGTAAGGGAGATGGAGAGTGAACTCGGAGCGGCCGGTGCAGTCCACGGCGCACTGGCGGCCGGTGCTCTGGCCACGACCTTTACCGCCTCGCAAGGACTGATGCTGATGGTGCCTAACATGTATAAGATAGCCGGAGAACTGCTGCCCGCAGTGTTTCATGTGGGGTGTCGCTCGCTTGCCACCCACGCGCTGTCGATTTTCGGAGACCATCAGGATGTGATGGCATGCCGCGCCACCGGATTTGCCATGCTTGCCTCAGCCTCGGTGCAGGAGACCATGGACCTTGCGCTCGTGGCACACCTCGCCGCCATCGACGGTTCGCTCCCGGTGCTGCACTTTTTTGACGGATGGCGCACATCGTCCGAGATGAATACTATCTCGGTGATTGACTATGACACCATGCGCCCGCTGGTCAACTGGGATAAAGTCAAGAGTTTCCGCCGCCGAGGCATGAATCCGGAGCATCCCGACCTGCGCGGCTCGGCCCAGAATCCCGACGTGTATTTTCAGAACCGCGAGGCGGCCAACAGGCTTTATGACGCTTTTCCGGCCATCGTCCAGGCTGCGATGGACCGTGTAGGCAATGCCACAGGCCGTCATTATCATCTCGTGGACTATCACGGCGCGCCCGACGCCGACAGAGTGGTTGTAATCATGGGGTCGGGAGCCGATGTGGTAAGCGAAACCGTCGATTATCTCAACAAGGAACGGGGCTACAAGACAGGCGTTATAAAGGTGAGACTCTACAGGCCTTTCCCCACCGAGGCCTTGCGTGCAGCACTACCTCCGACAGTCAGGACAGTCGCCGTCATGGACCGCACCAAAGAGCCGGGCGCGCAGCACGAGCCATTATGCGAGGACGTGAAGTCGGCCCTCTACGGATATGCCCCGCAGGGAGTGCAGCCAAAAGTCATCGGCGGACGCTACGGCCTGTCGAGCAAAGAGTTTGACCCCTCGATGGTAAAAGTCATATTTGACGAAATGGCCCGGCCGACGCCCAAAGAGACATTCACCGTAGGCATCAATGACGATGTGACCCATCTGTCGCTTGACGTGTCCGAAAGCATCGACACATCGACAACTGCCGGCACTTATCAGGCAATACTCTACGGTATAGGCAACGACGGCACCGTGGGTGGCACCAAGCAGGTAGCATCCATACTCGGAAATACTCCCGGCGTATATGCCCAGGCCTATTTCAGCTACTCGGCCAAGAAGTCGGGCGGCTACACCATATCTCAACTGCGCATCGGTCACTCACCGGTCACCTCGGCCTACAGCATCAAGGACGCCGACTATGTGGGGTGTCACAAGGCGTCATACGTACACCGTTTCTCCATGCTCGACAATATACGTGACGGTGGAGTGTTTGTGCTCAACTCGCCATGGACTCCCGAGCAGATGACCACCCGTCTGCCTCTCGCCATGCGCCGGCAGATGGCTGAGAGACATGTGAGGTTCTACAACATCGACGCCGACGCCATAGCCGCAAAGGTGGGCATGCTGCCGAGAATCAACATGCCGATGGAGACCGTGCTGTTATATCTGAGTGAAATAATCCCGTTTGACATCACCTATCCTCAACTTCAGGAAAAAATCAAGACGACCTACATACACGAGGGTGGCGAAGTGGTGGAGCGCAACCTGCAAGCCATAGAGATGGCTGTCGACGCACTCCAGAAGATCGATTACACAACCATCGAGGGGTGGACCACGACCGTCGACTCGCAGCCATCCCCCACCCCACACATCTCCGACCCACGGCTTAAGGATTTCATACTCAACATCCACACACCGTGCATCCACGGACACGGCGACAGCATTCCCGTCTCGGCCTTCTCGCCCGACGGTACCATGCCGATGGGCACCACCGCCTATGAACACCGGCGCATAGCCACGCGGGTGCCCGTATGGGACGCCGACAAATGTGTGGAGTGCACCGAATGCAGTCTTGTGTGTCCTCACGCAGCCATACGCCCCTTCCTGCTTGACAAGTCAGAAGCCGAAGCCGCACCCGACGGACTCATATGCAAGGATGCTCACGGCTCGCCCGCACTGTCGGGCTACAAGTTCAGGATACAGAATTATACCGACGACTGCCTCGGCTGCTCGTCATGCTCGCTCATCTGTCCGGGCCATGCCCTGACCATGACCCCCGTCAGCCGGGTGGCCGACTCGGAGCGTCAGCATCTCGAATGGCTTCGCGCCAATGTCACGCCCAAGGACACGCTGCTGCCGGCGGCCACAGTCAACGGCTCGCAGTTGCGCACACCGTGTCTGGAGTTCTCGGGCGCATGTGCCGGATGTGGCGAAACCCCTTACGTCAAGCTGCTCACCCAGCTCTTCGGGCCACGGTTGCTCATAGCCAACGCCACAGGATGCAGTTCCATATGGGGTGCCAACTATCCCTCCAACGCCTACTGCACCGACCGCACGGGCCGCGGGCCGGCGTGGGGCAATTCGCTCTTCGAGGACAACGCCGAGTATGGTTTCGGCATGCTTGTATCAATGAAGCAACGGCGCGCACGCGTCGAGATGATGGTGCGCGACATGATTGACTCCGACAAGACCATGCCCTATCTCAAGGCACCGCTTCAGGCATGGTATGACGCCAAGGACGACCCCGAGCTTTCGGCCTCGACAGCCTCTCAGCTCGTGGCGATGCTCAGTCCGGTGCGCGACGCCGCCCCGCAATATGCCGAGCTGCTCGAGTGTGCCGACATGCTCGCCGTAAAATCGGTATGGGCCATAGGCGGCGACGGCTGGGCCTACGACATCGACTTCGGCGGACTGGACCATGTGCTTGCCTCGGGCGAACCGATCAAGATTCTCGTCATGGACACCGAGTGTTACTCCAACACCGGCGGCCAGACCTCCAAAGCCACACCGCGCTCATGTGTCGCCAAATATTCGGCCGACGGCAAATCGACCCCCAAAAAGAATCTCGGCCGCATGATGATGACCTATGGCAACGTCTATGTGGCTTCGGTAGCTCTCGGAGCCAACTATCAGCAGACCATCGACGCGCTCGTCGAGGCCGAACGCTATCCCGGCCCGGCCATAGTCATAGCCTACTGTCCGTGTATCAACCACGGCATACGTCCGGGACTCGGCCACTCCATCATCGAGGAGCGTCGTGCCGTCGAGGCCGGCTATTGGCCGCTCTATCGCTTCAACCCTGAGGCCTATGCCCGCGGGGAGGAACCGCTCACCATCGACCGCCCCATTCCCGGCCCTGACAACAGCGGCTCCAACGGCTCGACACCGGCCACGACCTCTCCCTCGTTCAAGACCTCCGAGCCTGTAAGTGACACCCGACAATACACCGACGCGGAGGACCGTTACATCGACCTCAACATGATTTCGCCCGAGCGTGCCGCCCTGCTCCGCCCCCTGCTCCAGCAAGATTGCGACCGCGAGACCCGCGCCCTCGGGAAGATTTAACCCCCTGAGTGGAGATACATAAGGACAAAAGTCTCACAAGAAACAAAAGTTTTTTAAGCTGTCAGGGCAATCATTTATTTACCCCTATAACTTAAAAAATTTTTGTCCCTTGTGAGACTTTTGTCCTTATGTATCTCCTCCCTTATGTATCGGTCAGAGCGCGATTTTGTCTCTGATGCGCTCGCAGATTTTACACATATATCGCATCGACTCGAGCATACAGTTGGAATACACCCCATTGACCTTATAGGCCATCATATGGTCGTGATATATCTGCTTGTGGCTGCTCAGCCCCGAGGTCGACGCTCCGCCCGTGCGCATTGTGACGAAAGTCTTGGGAATATACCTGGTCTTGATATTATTGACAAATATCAGCCTCAGCAACTGCTCGAAATCGGCAGCAATCTTAAAGCGCAGGTCAAACATCCCGAGACGCATATACACACTTCTGCGACAGTAGAATGACGGATGGGCAGGCATGAAGCCGAGGCGCATCTTCCAGCGGCTGAACGATGCGGAACTGTAACGGCGCACCATCTTTTTGAGGTCGTGGGGATGGACATAACACACGTCGCCATACACGGCATCCACCCCTCCCGATTGATAATTTTCTGCGATAGAGGCCAATACATCGTCAGAGGTGTAGAAATCGTCAGAATTGAGCAGCCCCACCAGCTCGCCGGTGGCGCGGGCGATGCCCTTGTTCATCGCGTCATATATGCCGCGGTCGGGCTCGGAGTGCCACTTCAACCGCCCGTTATATCGAGGCTCATACTCACGAAGTATGTCCAAAGTATTGTCAGTCGAACCGCCGTCAACAATAATATGCTCATAATCATCATATGTCTGAGACAAGACACTCTCCAGAGTATCCCTTAGAGACTCACCGCTATTGTAAGTAGCAGTGACGATAGATATTTTCATAAATTGATGTTTTAGTCGTGAGAAATAACAGTGTCAGATTTGTAGAAAAAGCTATATCACACTATACCACACACTATATTCTGTATAACGTCTATAGCTGAATTATTGGAAGTCGGGAATAAAATTAGCTGAAATCAATCATTAAATTTACTCTGAATAAATTTTTGTAGGTTTTGTATAACCGTTTCTGAGGAAAACAACTTATCAAAAACAGCCAAAGAATGACAATTAATTTTTGTGTCATCCAATTGGCCAATTGCATCTATGTAACAATCGGGTGTATCACATAAATAACCAATCTTAGAATAGTATTCTGGAGGAACACCCATTAATGCCTCTTTTGAACCAATAATCGTTTTACCATAACGAAGAGCCTCTATCGTCTTGGTTTTTGTTCCAGAGCCTGATAATATCGGAGATATGATAGCAGATGCATTTGCATAATATGGGTCTAAATTATCAACATAGCCTAAGAGCTCTACATTTTTAGGCAAGTATACATCTTTAAACGCGTTACAAATACCGCCTATAATTTTAATTTTATTTTGTATGTATGGTGCCACATTTTTAAAAAACCATTCAAGGCCCTCTTTATTTGCCCAAAAATTTGAGCCAACAAACATTAAATAGGGTTCAATTTTATCATTGGCAAGTTTTTCCAAATAATCCGCATTTATACTATTAAAAGATGTAGGCATTATCAAATCGCCATCAGTCCCATATAATTTTCCTAATTCATTTGAATCTCGTTCATTCAACAAGACCCGATGTGTAGCATTCCGAGTTACATATTTCTCCGCGTAATGTATATATGGAACAAAAAATTTATCTAACAATGAACCAGAAGCCAATGCTTTTGCTTTATAAAACGACAATTCCACATTATGATAAAAACATATACTTGGAATATTTTTTTCGTTTGCCAATTTGATAAAGCTGCAATCACAAGACCCATCAAACCAAATAAAATCATACTTGTTCTCAGAGATCAGAGTTTTGAACCGTCTTATCAGATTATTTGTCGCTCCATAACTTTGCCTTAAAATCATATTTTTGGCTAATGTCACTAATGCGGCTTTGGGCTTGATAAGCTCATCGACGGATGTACATATTTGTCTTAAAAACTCGACATTCCTTTTTGTGACAATGCCTCCACCATCATTACTCATTGCCTCATAATCCCGAGACACAAACAACGCCTTCATATTATTTAATTATTACTCTATTTGGGTTTCCTACCGATGTGGCATCTTTAGGTACATCTTTTATAACAACAGTCCCCGCTCCTATTTTTGCATTATCACCAATTTTTACAGGGCCAACTATACTTACGTGCGGACCAATCCACACATTATCGCCTATCTCAGCAGTCCCGTCAGGCGTATTCCCAATTGATAAAAATTGATGTATCTGACAATAATTCCCAATTTTCGCATCAGGGTTTATTACAATCCTACAAGGATGCCATATTATAAACCCCTAGCCAATCGATGTTGTCGTAGGTATGTAAACACCATACGCCCTCGATAGTCTATAATGCATGATTTTTGCAACAATACGAAAGATATTGGGATTTGAGGCCAATCTGAACCAAAACAAATATGTAAATGATTGCGTCAATCCTGTCAGAGCACTAAAAATCAAGCCTATATTACTATCGAATTTCTTATATGGGCAAACATTCCAATCACTTTTTATCAAAGTCCAGGTTGACCTAATATCTTGAAATAGTCTCATAATATCAATTTTATTGAATCAAAACACACTTGTAAGGAACCAAGCCGCTTGACGACAACTTCGTCCCAGCCTCCGAAATACTTAGATACACAAAAAAGTATGATACTAATATTAACACCGCCAAATTGATTAAAAATTTTCGTTCTCTGAATATTCTCAATGACGGCAATAAAATAAATATCATAAATATAATATAGTAAGAAAAAATTCGAGTGAAAACACTTGACACTCCAACTGAAAATACTCCTACGCAACCAACCATTGAAACTACCGAATAAAAGAAGCACTGACGTTCAATATCATTCCATCTTTTGTATGACCGATATACAAACAATAGATACATCGCAAGGATTAAATAGACAAATATGATCTTACCACCAAATGAATCATTCATTTTTAAATATACATCATATTTTGACATATCAAAAAACGATAACTGCTCAAGAACCGCTCCTGCAGAAATCATACATACTATAGCCACACCTGCAGCAATACATATATGTTTAAAATCCAGTTTTTTTCGATAGAAATAGCCGAGATACAAGAATATAAGCACAACCGCAGAAGAGTGTAAATGTACCGCAATTAGGAATGTGACTATTGAAGCAAATAATCTATGTCTTTGAATCAAAGCAAATGTCAAGATGCCAAAAGACATTGCAATAGCCTGTCTTATAATTGAAAATGAGTCTAGATAAAAACCTTGCCAAGTAACATATACAAATAATACCTGTACCTTGCGAGTTTTATCCAGGCCTAATACGTCCAGACTAAAATATAACACAAGGTATGTTATAAGATTAGGCAGAGCGATTGCAATATGAGGAAAGTTCAAAGCATGGGCATATCGAAATAATTCTCGCCAAATGAATGAATATCTGCTATGTTCCGGATTATTCCAAAATTTAGGATTGTTGACCGTATCTACATACATCATATAGTCCCATCCTGTATCATAACGCAGAACAGAGAACGCAATTATAACTATTAGCATCCCAATTGGACTCTTCTTATAATAAAATGCCAATATGAGAATTATGAATATTATATAGGGAATCATAATTGATTTATTCTATGTAAACCACGGATGAAAATTCAAATTATATTTCAATTGATTATTTCGCGTACCAATTACTTTAGCCGGACAACCAGCTACGACACTATAAGGAGGAACATTTTTTGTAACAACAGCCCCCGTACCTATAACAGCCCCCTGCCCTATTGTAATTCCAGGCATGATAGTTGCCCTTGCTCCAATCCATACATGATTTTCTATATTTACAGGCTTACAGAATGTTGAATGAGACTCATCTGATATATCATGTGTACAACTCCATATTATAACATCTCTGGCTATATCCACATTATCAGATATAAATATACCGCCACGTCCATCCAAAAGAGTACCTTTATTGATAACACTATTTTCACCAATTGAAATTCTATGAGGAGACATAAACTCTACGTTTCGCATGACAAACGCTCCTCGGCCAAAATGTTTTAATGCTATCTTTAACAAAGTCCATCTTATACACTCAAATGGCATCCACATCACTATTGAAAATACAAGATGATATAAACCATATATCCAGGATTTCATAATATCATTCATAAATAATCTTAAATAAATCTGACATCATACTAATAAAACATTTAATATGCCAATTATATATTTTAATCAGCAAATATAACATCAATGAAATGTTCTACGCTATTCTCTTTTGCATAGTCGCAGGATATCAGACATTTATTAAATTCTGTTATTGCCTTTGCTATATTTTCAGGATTTACTTTACTTATTGTAATCCCAAGCTTATTATCCTTTATTAGCTCTCCGATAAGCCCATCTCCAGGCCCAATAACAGGCTTACGGTGTACAGCAGCATATCCCAAAACGCCACTTGATTGACTTGTATGTGTATAAGGTATCAATAAGCAGTCTGCCGTACGACATAATGAATGAATATACTCAAATGAACAAAACTCATCTCTAATAAATATATCAGCACCATTCGTACGAGCTATATCTATAAGTCGGTAAAAATCATCATATATTTCTTGACCAACGCGACCCGCAAAAATAAATTTCTTATCGGCAAGTTCCCCTTTTGTCATCAAGCATAATGCCTTTAGTATTTCAAGCGTACCCTTTCGTTTTTCCATTGCGCCAAAATGAAGAAATACTTTTTTATCTGGACTAATGCCCATATCTGAACGTAAATCAGTAATATCGGCTAAGTCTATTTGTGATACAGGATCAGGCAAATTAATAAATTTATTTGTATGATATATCTCGTTTAATGCATTCATGCTATTCGGATCGTTTAGAATGAACACCTTAGACATTGATCTATTATGGGACATAACCCAATATCTGAATTTATCAATCAGACCTCGAAGTCCATTCTTAGGCGCACGAAGATATATATTATATATAATACCGGAAATCTTAATTTTTGACGATAAAATAAGCGGCAGGAATGGAATTGCACCGGCTAAAGTAATCAAAAATATTTCATTAACCTTATATTCAAGAGCGATTCTCCGAATCATCTTAGACAATTTCCATGATTGAGCCAACATCGACCCAGTCTCGATTGCCTTACATGCAGAATCATCAAGCATTACAAATTTAACATTCTCTGCTTCAGGCCATGAACATTTGCCTTTCATCCTCGACCATTCCTCATGAGGCACAGCAAAGACAAATTCGCAGTCAAGCCTACCCACCGCACCATTATACAGGTGTTGCAGATATTCCAGATGATGTCCCGACAAGGACGGCTCGAAAATGAGTACACGCATCTATTATTCTTTTATTGAGCAGCAATCCGCAACTTTACGCATACGGACCAACATATCTTTATATTCAGTTGCGTGGCTGTCGGGCATGCCTGCTATACCGATACTTCTTTTCCCGCTGTAGTATTGAGTAAAAAGTTCCTCAAGCTGTTCACGAGACATTCGTTCCTGTTCAGGATAAAGAGCTTTTTCATGCTCTATTATCTGTTCAATGGTAAAAGCAGAAGCTATAACTTTAGCCGGACAACCCACCGCTATCGCATATGGCGGTATTTTTTTATTCACAATGCTTCCGGCTCCGATTATCGCGCCACGTCCTATTTCAGCACCAGGCAACAAAGTACAATTAACACCTATCCACACCGCTTCGTGGACTGTTATATCACGACATTTATCATTTACATGATTTGTTCCGGATATTATTTGCGGTAATCCAACAGTCGGTATATGCCCATCTGTAACGACTGTGCAATTCATCGCTATAGTCGAATATTTCTTCAAATGAAACTTACCTTTAACACCCAAAAAAGTAAAATTCTTACGAATTTTTGTATACGGGCCAATATCTATTAATGAATAATCTGAAATATCAATAGGCAGTTCAAATATGACCGACTCATGACATCTATCTTTATTAGCCCTGATTTTCACGTACGGATTTATATATTTTCGCTTTATATCTTTATAAAACAAAATCCATGCTAAAACCGACGGACAATGATTTCGTAAAAACCGTTTTAGACTCATGATTAAATGATATTTATTTGTTCCAAACAGTATTTCTCACACCATTTAGCAACATTCTTATCTGTGTAGTAAACACTATGGCATAACCAATATTTATAAGAATTATAGACCATACAACACCTATGCCTCCAATATATCGTCCAATAAACAGTGACAACGGGATATGAAGTATCATGCCCAATAGCGTTACATATGTCTGGACCTTTACCGTGCCAATTCCATTTATAAGAATAACTTGAAGACTGTCCCAAGCATGTATTATAAGATATATCCCAACCGAAATAGTCATTGACCATGGAACAAGAGATGTGTTCTTAATCCAGATTTTATAGGCAACAGGAGAAAAGGCCACCATTAATGCGACACCGGCCATCATCAATAAAACCATTTTACTCATTTTACGATATGTCCTCTTCATCCAATCGTAATCTCCTTTTGCATATGCATCAGTGTAAGCGGGCCATAACGGTCCGAGAAGAATACTCAACAGCATAGTCCCGACACTCAAATACTTGTATGCGATATTATATGCTGTCACTTGTTCAGCAGATGACACATTGGAAATCAATATATTTGTCGCCTGATATACAACCACAACCTGAATCTGTATTATGAAAAACTTTGCGCCCAAGTTAAAAAGATGGCCGATACAACTTTTATCAAAATAACCCGGGGCAGGTGACACCTGCTTCAAGTCAGTGCGAAACAATATCAAGGAGGATATTATCAATACGATAGCAGGAATGTATGAAATCGCTTCTGCAAGATTTATAAGCGAAGGCGGAACAGTCCTTGTAAGAATAAAAATTACAATTACCGATAAGGTATTTCCAAGTACGGGGAAAAGACTTGATATCGCTGTTCTCTGATAAGCTGCCAAAATGGCTGTAATCGTATTAAATATCATTTGCAAAGCAAAGCAAAAGACAAGAATACGCATTACAGCAATCAACTGTCCATTAAACTCGGACGAAACATTCAAAAAACCGCTCCAGTCAACCACCGGAACCAACAATTCCAAAATAATTGTGAGAGGCACAAATATTGCAAACATCATGCCATAAGTGGTTGAAACCAGCTTTTTACCTCTTACATAATCTCCTTCGGCAAGGGCTTCTGCCAATTTATTCTTTAAACCAAGGGTAAATCCGACATCAAAAAAATTCAACCATACAATAACAGATGATACAGTCAGCCAAATACCATATATTTCCGGAGATAGATAATCCATCGTCATCGGAACAAGAATCAGCGAAATCAGTATGCTCCAACCTTTTATCAAGATTGAACCGATTGCATTTTTCTTAACTTTTGCAGTTCGCTCGCTTCCTTTAAATAATTTACGAATATCCATTCGCATTGATGATTTCAGAGTGCTTTTTACAACTCAATCAAGACTTTATTCGGTCTATCTGACTGTCTATATCTTTTATATTAATGAAACGCCTGAAAGCAAGATATACCGAGCCTCGCATAAATAAGTCTCCAATATTTATTGACGTAATGAATAATTTCTTTTTATGCCTTTCAATGAACGAATCCACTTCCCCAACATCACTTGTCGAGATGCAGTGAGCATCCATACCGGTAACGGAATGGATACGTTGCTTCGTCTCGTTATTCAAAGTGAATCCTTTCATTCTGTTACAATCCTGAAATTAATCATTATAGCGAATCTTCGGAATATTATGAATCAAATCCTATTCAAATTTCAATCCCTGCTAAATAGGTCGCGGGTGTAGACTTTGTCTTTTACATCTTCGAGGTCGGGGGAGGTGCGGTTGGCGAGGATGGCGCGGGAGAGACGTTTGAACTCGGCGAGGTCGTTGACTACGCGTGAGCCGAAAAATGTGGTGCCGTTTTCGAGAGTCGGTTCGTAGATGATGACTGTCGCGCCTTTGGCTTTGATGCGTTTCATGACGCCCTGGATGGATGACTGGCGGAAGTTGTCGGAGTTGCTTTTCATCGTGAGACGATATACTCCGATGGTACATTCCTGCTCGGGGGCTGAGCCGTAGGCGTTTTGCGAGGTGTAGTCGTAATATCCCGCCATACGCAGCACGCGGTCGGCGATGAAGTCCTTGCGTGTGCGGTTGCTCTCTACGATGGCCGACATCATGCACTGGGGCACGTGGGCATAGTTGGCGAGGAGCTGCTTGGTGTCTTTAGGCAGACAGTAGCCGCCGTAGCCAAAGGAGGGATTGTTGTAGTGTGTGCCGATGCGTGGGTCGAGGCCGATGCCTTCGATTATGGCCTTTGAGTCGAGGCCTTTGACTTCGGCATAGGTGTCAAGCTCGTTGAAGTAGCTCACGCGCAGGGCGAGATAGGTGTTGGCAAAGAGTTTGACGGCCTCGGCTTCTTTCATGCCCATGAAGAGTGTGGGGATGTCTTGCTTGATGGCTCCCTGCCGGAGCAGCGAGGCGAAGGTCTCGGCGGCACGACGCAGGCGGGGCAGGTCGGCTATGCTCTCGATGACCTGGTTTTCGGCTGCAAACTCGGGGCCTTCGAGGGGTTTGGGCGAGCCTACGATGATGCGCGAGGGGTAGAGGTTGTCATACAGGGCTTTGCTCTCGCGAAGAAATTCGGGCGAGAAGAGGAGTTTGAATTCCTTGACGCCCTGTGAGGCGTATTTCATGTAGAGCGAGCGGCAATAGCCTACGGGGATGGTCGACTTGATGACCATGACGGCGTGGGGGTTGACCTGCAACACGAGGTCGATGACTTCCTCGACATGCGAGGTGTCGAAATAGTTGCGCACGGGGTCGTAGTTGGTCGGGGCGGCTATGATTACAAAGTCGGCGTCGCGATAGGCCGACGCTCCGTCGAGGGTGGCTGTGAGGTCGAGCGGTTTTTCGGCGAGATATTTTTCGATATACTCGTCCTGAATGGGCGACTGACGGCGGTTAATCATCTCAACCTTTTCGGGGATTACGTCGACGGCTGTCACATGATTGTGCTGAGCCAGAAGTGTGGCTATACTCAAGCCTACGTAACCGGTGCCGGCTACGGCTATACTATATTTTTCCATAAAGTGATGTGGGGATTTTTAAAACAAGAGATATTGGAAAGTGTGGGAGAGAGGACGAAATGGAAGGTTGGAGCTACGGCTCATTGTCAGACGAGCTGGATGTACTCAGGCTCTATCTCTACGGCGGCCGTGATGAGGCCTGTGAGATTGACGAGCAGACGTTTGGTCTTTGAGCCGCGCACTTTGAGCAGGTTGCCCTCATAGCCGTCAAGCGGACCTCCGACGATGCGAATGCGGCGTCCGCACATTTCGGCCGAGACCTCTTCGGGCATATAATATCGGGGATCGGCCGAGGAGGATACGGCCGAGATAAACATACGCATGTCGGCTTCCCTCACCACCATCGGGGTGGCCTGCAAGCCGCGCACGTAGCGATATTGCAGCGAGGGGATGCGTCTCAGATGAGGGTCGAAAATCTCACGTGTGGTGTTGATAAACAGGAGATCGGACAATACGGGGATGCGACGTCGAGTGCGGGAGCCGTCATTATGATGGACAACTTCCCAGCGCATGGGAGTGAACACCTCATAGCCGGCTTCGAGGAGCTGCTCGTAAGCTGTCTGACGGGCGTTGGCACGACGCATGTCGCGTAACACGTACCATCGCGGCTTGGATGCATTGTCTTGATTCTGCTCCATCAATCTATCGGACAGGATATACTTCTGACTCCTGCCCGACCGTCTATCATTCGCTTTGTCAAGCAGTTACGCAGGCCCATCACAAAAGTTGGCTTTTCTATGAGACCTATATTCCCTCTATTATAAATCTCCCGGTTCATTGAAACGAAAGGTTTGCGTGAGTTTGCACGCTCAATGGAATTAACGTTTAAACGCACACAAAGTTAGACAAATTGTGCGGATTTTGCAACACTTATTTCTTATATGGCTGATTATAACAGCCTTGCATGACAACTTTTTTCGCGCACTCACAATGCCACTTGTAACAATAGTCAGAGCCGGGGAGGTCATCACGACCGGCCCGGCTCTTGTTTGTGTAATCTATTATTTAACCTTTACTTTAATTTATCACATTATCAATCATTAAAGTACTCATGTGGTCATTACTCTGTCGAGGAGAGCGGAGAGAGGAGAATGAGCCACGGGAGAGAGGAGAATGATGTGAGTGTGGTGAGGCGTCACTCGCCTGCGAGGTCGATGGCATAGATGCCGCGCTTGCCTGTGGGATATACTCCGCGGACTATCATCTCACGATCGCCTTCGCGTCTCTTCATCAGTGATTCATATACCTTCTCGACATCCTCGGGACCGTCAATGCTGTAGTTGTTGATGGAGCGGATGATGAATCCCGATCTTACACCGGCATCACGCATGAATCCGTCCTTGAGGTCTACCACCTGCGCGCCGCCCGAGAGTCCGAGCTGCTTGAGGGTGGCTGCGGGCACTTTTTTGAACGCGCATCCGAGGTCGGCAAATTCCGCCGCTTTTGTCATCGTGGTCGTGCCCTGATTGTTGAGAAGTTTAAGGTCGACATTCTGAGTCTTGTTGTCGCGCACAAATGTCACCTTTATCACATCGCCGGGGCGATATTTGGCCAACTGTTCCTGAAGCTCTGCCACTTTGCCGGTGCTCACGCCGTTGATGGCGGTTATCACGTCGCCTTCGAGTATACCCGCTTCCTTGGCCGAAGAGCGGTCGTTGACTGTGCTTACATATACACCCTTGGTCACTGCTGTAATGCCTTTCTCTTTGGCCAACTCTGACGTAAGGTCACCGATGGCTACGCCGAGCACTGCTCGCTGCACTGTGCCATACTGACGCAGGTCGCTGACAATTTTCTTGACTATCGAGGTGGGGATAGCAAACGAATAGCCGGCATAATTGCCTGTCTGGCTGTATATGGCGGTGTTGATGCCTATAAGTTCGCCGTTGAGAGTCACGAGCGCGCCGCCCGAGTTGCCGGGATTGACAGCCGCGTCGGTCTGTATGTATGACTCGATGCCCATCTTGGGCTGTGGGCCGCCACTGTGGATGCTGCGTCCTTTGGCCGACACGATGCCGGTGGTCACTGTGGATGTGAAGCCAAACGGGTTGCCCACGGCGAGCACCCACTCGCCCACTTTTAGCCGCTCGCTGTCGCCCATCGGTATTATGGGCAGGTCGGTGGCGTCAATCTTGATGAGCGCGAGGTCGGTCACAGGGTCTTTGCCTATGACAGTCGCGTCAAACGTGCGGTTGTCGTTGAGAGTCACTTCCAGACGCTCGGCCTCGTCGATGACGTGGTTGTTGGTCACGATATAGCCGTCCGAGCTGAGTATGACACCCGAGCCGAGTCCCATCTGCTGCTCTTCCTGCTGCTGACGGCGGGGCTGCTGACGGTTGTTGCCGCCGGGCGAGCCGAAGAAGTATTCAAAGAACGGGTCGTTGAAAAATCCTCCTCCGCCCGAATAGCCGCCGGAACTGTTGCGCGGGGTGGCATAGCTCTTGATGGAGACCACACCGTTGATTGAGCTTTCGGCCGCCTGTGTGAAATCGGTTGCCGCAGCCGCAGGCGACATGCCCACTGTATATAGCCTTCCACCCGCACCGCCGTTATAGTCGGCTTCGGTGGCCGCAGATGAGAAATCGTCGCCACGAGATGTAAGGGCCTCCTTCATTACGCCGGCTGTGACAGCCGAGCTGAGCACTGCTGTTCCTGCTGCGAGGAGGATAATCTTGCTTGGAAATTTCATAATGGTGTCCTATTAATGATAGTGGTTGGTAAAATTCGTATTTTTTCTCGTTTGTTATTTTGGTGAGGAGATGTGGTGAACTTTGTGACTCCTTACACTCTTATGACGGCAAAAGGCGTGCAAAGTTACACGCCGGACAGCGAGTTTAAACAATTTTAATAGGATATATCCCATTTTAAGGAATATTTACGAGAAGTGTGTAATCGAGATTATCTCATTCCCGAAACAAATGTTTAACTTTGCATTATTATGTTAAAGAAGTCCGTCACACATCTGTTTATAGTGTCAGTCGCAGCGGTCATTTTGACAGCATGCGGCTCATCAAGGTCGACAGGCTCGACAGGCAGCTACAAGCCGGCCGAGCTGTCTTGGCCGTCCCAATCAGAGACCGCCGCCATGGCTCCGCAGTCACAGGCCCTGCTGTCGGCGGCTCACGAATGGCTCGGCGTGCCCTATAGATATGGCGGCAACGACCGCAAGGGTATCGACTGCTCTGGACTGGTATTGCAGGTCTACAAAGACGCACTCGGCATCAAGCTACCCCGCAACTCGCGTGAACAGCACGACTACTGCACAGCCATCGCGAAGGGAAGCCTCACACCCGGCGACCTTATATTCTTCGCCACAGGCAAAGACAAAAAACGCGTGTCACACGTGGGCATATTTATCGGCGACAACCTCATGATACATGCATCCTCATCCAAGGGGGTAATACTCAGCGACATCAATTCGCAATACTACTCCCGCACCTATGCCGGCTCGGGTATCGTCGACCAATATCACGCCATGCTCGGCACTCCATCACGCAATCCGCGGAAAGGAATAAAACCACAGAAACCAGACAGACCGCATCAGTCGCAGGAGGGCCCTGTGATACACATTTCTCAGTCCGAATCGCTCGCCGGGAGTGGCTACACACTGACGCCGGTTGAGCAACTTCCGGCCAAAGCCGACACTATCTCGCAACAAACAAGCGTCCCGGCCACGACTACCGCGACAACTACTACAACTACCGCAGCATCTACAACCACTACGGCAACATCCTCAACAACCACTACGGCAACATCCTCAACAACCACATCGACGACTGCCACCGCCACACCGGTCAAGGTCGCGACAGTGTCAGCCGACCCGCAGCCTGAGCCTACACCCGAAGAGGCCCGTGCCGCCGTGCTCAAAGCCATTAAAGAAAAAGACCTCTGACGACACACCATACTTTGCGTCAGAATCACTTCTTACAATATTCACACCCCTGAATTACATGAATCCCGACATAATCAGCGAAACCATCGACCGCACCACGGCTCCTATTGTCCATGACATGGGACCTCTCTCCCTTCCCGATGACAAAATTGTCACCCTTCAAAACGGCATCAGCCTTCACCTGCTAAGCGGAGGTGACGCCGAGGTGAGCCGTATCAAGATACTCCTGCCCGGAGGCATAGCCGAGTCGCCCGTTCCACAACTCTATCAGATGGCCAACTCTCTGCTGCTCGAGGGCACACACACCCACCCGTCCGATGAACTGGCCGACATACTCGAATATAACGGCGCATGGAGCGGCGTAGACACTTCCACCCACCACTCGTCGCTAAGTCTCTACTGTACTAACGACACATATCACACACTACTCCCCCTCGTCAGAGAGATGGTGACATCTCCTGCTTTTGAAGACGAGCCGGTGGCCAACGCTCTCCGTGCCGAGGCCGCTCGTCTCGATGTAGAAAACCATAAAGTGGCCTATCGTGCCGCTTGCGCCATACGCACTCTTGTCTACGGCCACAATCATCCGCTCTCGGCAGTGCCGCGCCCCGAACAGTTGCTCGACATCACGCCTTCCGCGCTGCGAGAGGCTCACGAAAAACGTCTCGATCCAAAAGGTATACATATATATCTTAGCGGACGGCTATCCGACAGCATGATCAGCGATACCGAACGAATGTTCTCGACCATTCCGGCACGTGAGGAGTTTACGCTCCCGCGTCTGCAATTTCCCACACACACCGAGGGCGGCCGTGTGCATGTCGAGATGCCCGACTCGCTGCAAAGCGGCGTGCGACTCATCATCCCGGCCATCGGACGCATCCATCCCGACTATGTGCCGTTGCGCATGGCGGTCATCGCACTCGGCGGATACTTCGGCAGCCGCCTCATGCTCAACATTCGTGAGGAAAAAGGTCTTACCTACGGCATAACAGCCTCATTGCTTGGCTACAAACACAGCGGCTTCATATCCGTTTCTTCCCAGACCGACCCGTCGACAGTCGACATGCTTATCGAGGAGACTGTCAAGGAAATCGAACGCATGAAAAATCCGGCGTCATACACACCCGACGAGGTAACACGTTTGAGCCGTTTTGTGCTATCCGAACTGGCCGGAGTGCTTGACACCCCGTTCTCGCGAATGGATTTCCTTCAGACCCGGATTACCGCCAACGCACCCGCCGGATATTTTGCCATGCAGGAACAGGCCGCCCGAAGCCTCTCTCCCGAGAGTCTTGCCGAGATGGCCGAAAAATACTTCAATACCGAATGTCTGTTTATCGCGACAGCCGGCAAATCACAAGTCTGATGAACGAAACAGGCGCATAAGAGGTTATAAATGATATAACAGCGTCAGTCTCACAGCCCGACTGCCGACATCAGGGATTGTAAAGATCCGGATTGAAAAACGCCTCGACGTCACGCGCTTGTTCCAACGCGATGACAGCAGGGCCGCCAGGGTCAAGAGCCGAAGCCTTTGTATAGTCGGATGTCGCATCGGCACGACGGCCAAGACGCCAGTAGAGCTTGCCCCGGCGGAAGTAAAGGTCGGAAAGCAGCCTGCTATCAGACGTAGCGTCAACATCGGCCATCATAAGCGAAAGCCTGCCGACAGCCTCATCCAGACGGCCTGAAGAGACAAGCCGCTCTATATCTTGAAGATTATGCATATTTGCTGATATTTAATACAAAACTAAACAAAAACCTCGTAATATACAATGCGTAAGGTAATATTTATACTCTGCTCAATTGCTTTGGGTCTCGCTGCCACAGCCGCCGACCCGACAGCTACCCATTACAGCTACACCGAGTGTCAGGGCTCGGCCATGCCCTACCCTGTCCCCGACCAGGCTCCGCGCGCCATTCCCGACTCACTGACTCCGGTCTTTGTCAATCACATGAGCCGTCATGGAGCGAGGTTTTTGTCGTCAAGCAAATACACGTCAACTCTCTCTCGCTATCTTGGCCGGGCCGACAGCCTCCACACCATCACTCCTGCCGGCCGCGAACTGCAAAAGCTCTGTAACACCATAGTGCGCAACACTGCCGGCCGATGGGGCGCGCTCGATTCGCTCGGCATGGCCGAACAGAGAGGCATAGCTTCGCGCCTGCACATATTGGTGCCGTCACTGTTTATCGACACCAAAGTCAATGCCATATCGTCATACGTTCCGAGATGTGTAGCATCGATGGATGAATTTACCCATCAGCTCACGCGACTCAACAACCGTGTGGAAATCTACTCGGCCTCCGGCCGTCAGAACTCGCCGCTCGTCCGCCCTTGGACTCACGACAAGGATTACAAGGAGTATATCGACAGTAAGCAGTGGCATGAAGTATATGACAGCTTTGTAGATGCCACCACACCTGTTTCAGTCGCAAAAAAAATTCTCGGCGACAAATACCCCTTCGCTCCGGGCGAGGCTCAGGACGTTTCGCTCGTCGTATATAAAGTGGTGGCCGGATGTGCGGCGATGGCGATTCCGGCCGATGCCTCAAAATATATGACTATCGAGGAATATAACGCCCTCTGGAGCATCGAGAATCTGCATCACTACCTCACCCACTCAGCCTCGACTCTCTCTCAGGCCCCGATGGACATGGCCTCGGCTCTCCTCTCCGACATGATGGAGACTATGGACCAGGCAGTCAAAGGGTCTAACGAATATGCCGTGATGCTGCGCTTCGGACATGCCGAGACCATGATGCCGCTGCTCGCGCTAATGCGCCTGCCGGGATGCTACTATATGACAAACTATTTCGACACTGTCGGACTTCACTGGCGTGACTTCCATGTGGTGCCGATGGCTTCAAACCTCCAGATGTTTCTCTTTAAATCAAAGAGCGGCCGATACTATGTACGCGTGGATCTCAACGAAGTGCCTGTTCCGCTCATTCCGGGCCGCAGCGACCTTTACACACCCTGGGAAAAAGCCAAGGAATATATGACACGCTGCCTGCCCCTCTATCTTCAGCCTTGACGTCTACAGCGGGAGATTACCATTCAAAGGCCTTCTCTCCCATCCATTCCCCTCGGGCCGAAAGTATCTGCGACAGGATGTCACGCGCCACTCCCTGACCGCCGCAGCATGGCGATATATAACGTGCCTCGGCCTTGGCTTCGACCGACGCGTCACGCGGAGCGCAAGGTAATCCGACCATACGCATTGCCAGAATGTCGGGTATATCATCGCCCACATAAGCCACTTTGTCAGGTGTCAGTCCTCGCGCCGCCATCCACTCTTCGAGCATAGTCTTTTTATGCACGACGTGAAAATGGACATCCTCGATGCCCAATGAACGATAAGCCGGAAGCATCGACAGGTCACGTGCTCCCGATATGACAGCAATCCTGATGCCACATCTGATGGCATATTGTATGGCATAGCCATCCTTGACATTGGAGTGACGCTGCAATGTGCCGTCCTCTCGCACGGCCACTGTCGACGCTGACAACACTCCGTCCATATCAAACACCACACCGTCTATCGACGCAAGGTCATAGTCAATCCTGCTCATGCCTGAACTCCAATTCTAAACTTGTAAACTCCTTTTATATATTGCCTCCGAAAGCTGCCTGTATATATCGGCCAGCCCGTCGGGAAGCATTGAGGCATGACGCTCCACCACCTGACGGTCGCCACGCACGGCGGGACCGGTCTGCCCTGCCGCCGGCGAGCCTTCCATCGCCTTGCGCATGGTCTCGCGGATGAGCGGATAGAGCACATCAAGCGACAGTCCGTCGGCCTTGAGCAAATCGTCTGCCACCGTAAACATATAATTAGTGAAATTACATGCAAATACAGCCGCGATATGCATGCGTCTGCGCAAGTCTCCGTCGGCATAATGCACCGAGCGCGACATTGCCTCGGCCATAGCCTTTATGCTCGCGGTCGTCTCGGGAGAACTCCCCTCGATAAATATCGGCACCTGAGCCATGTCGACCGCAATACGTCTGGAAAAAGTCTGTAAAGGATAAAACACACCATACCGCTCCGACATCCCTGCCAGAGTTTCCATCGGCAACGAGCCTGACGTGTGAAGCCACAAGGCATCATTCCTGATGCCACATCGCTCCATCGCATCCTTGACCGCCGCGAGCACTTCGCCAACAGCATGGTCGACGAGACTCACCACATATATATCGGCATCGGTGATTATGCGTGAGGCATCGGTAATCGCAGTTGCCTTGGCCAACCTGTCGCACAGTGCAACGGCCGAACTTTCAGAGCGCGAATATACCTGACACACTCTGCCCACTCCACATGCCTCCATGGCCGGAGCAAGATGCGAGGCTACATTTCCGGCCCCGATGAATACGATTCTCACCAGCGTCCTATGTGAACGTTCTCCCATTTCAGTTTCTCGGTATCCTGCGGTTTTCTTATCTCATCAGCATGACCGAAAGTAACTATGCAGAGCACCGAACAAGTCTCCGGTATGCCAAGTGTCTCCTGCACGAACTGGTCGGCGGGAGTGCCGTCAGCCGTAAAGCGGCCATACACCTGCACCCAGCAAGAGCCGAGTCCGAGCGATGCGGCCTGAAGCTGCATATATGACGCAGCGACCGAAGCGTCCTCCATCCAGGCCTCCGACTTAGTCGAATCGACTGCCACGACAATGGCCAACGGGCATCGCGCCACCGAGACAGCACCTGCAGGCTTGCACCCACCAAGCACTTCGAGTGTGGCTTTATCCTCGACTGCCACAAGCTGCCATGCACGCGCGCTTTTGGAGGTGGGAGCCAAAAGGGCCGACTCAAGTATGAGTTTCACATCCTCGGGCGAAATCGGCTCGTCGGTATATTTACGTATCGAACGACGGTTGATAATCAGTTCATGAAAATCCATAATCGGTATATTGTATTAATATCGCACAAACTCAGGTAAAAAATCGGCCAAAACGGCCGCGCCTTATAACCTTATAACCTTATAACCTTATAACCTTTGTCTGAAAGACAAATCACCTGCGGCAAATCCAGACGGAAGGAAACTCTTCACGCAAAGCATCAGCCTTGGCATGAGCCTCGGCATTGGTAGCGGCAGAAGCCGCATATACGCGATACTTGCCATCCATCTCCATGACGGCCAGACGGCTGTCACCGCCTATGTGCTTAAGAGCCTGTTTCATCGCGGGAAACGAACCTACCACAAGCAGATAACGTCCCGGAGCCGAGGGCTTTTGAGCTTCAATCACAGGTGCAGAAGCTGAAGGAGCAGTCTCGGCTATGGATTCCTGACGCGGAGCGGCAATGTTAAGCTCTATCTCACGTGAAACGGCAAGTCCACTCTCATCAGCCGACATTACAGGATAGTCCACCTGAGCCCTAAGGCCCGAATCAAGCGATGCATAATTTGTCTGACGGTTTCCTATAAGACTGTCGGCTGTAAAAAACACTCCGCAAGCCACAAGTATGATGATAACGGAGGCTGCAATCTTGAGCGGAACGGGCACCGACACCTCACGTCTTCCAACAACAGTAATCCTATCGTCAGCCTCATTGCTCTCCTCGACAAGAGGACTTACAGCCAGTGGCATCAGACCGGCATAACGCATGGTCACGGCCGATGATGACGACGGCTCGAATATGAGAGTGTCATCCTTGCATGTCATAACACCAAGACTGCCAAGAGAGAGCGAACCGACAGCCATAAGCTGATGGCGGAAAGATGCCACTACACTCTCCACCTCGACACGCGCCGAGTCAAGAGTCAATCCGCGCTTGCGGGCCACGCTCTCGACAAGCAGACCGTCATTGATGGTAAGAGCCTGATTGAATCCGAGAGAACGCGACGGCGGCATAAACCGACAGGCCTCTGAGTCATAGAACGAAGGGGTCTCATGCACAAGAAATGCACCAAGTCCGGGCACCACGACACAGTCGTGATTCATCAACAGATATTCTATGTGAGGCGTAAGGTCAATCATGTTGCAAAGTTAGCAATAATTCCGTCGTTACGCAAACAAGATTTTGGGCTCAGCCAAAGCCTCCATGCGTAATCCGCTAATAACCCGATTATTGCTCTTTCAAAGTTTTGTCAAGAAATTTTATCGTATAGCTAAGCGTCTCGTCAACCCACGGATGGAAAAACCAGAACGGATGCACATCTACATCTATCTCGTTACATTCGGAATATATACCATAACCGTCATAGAGCGCACGCAACTCGTCGCGTCCGTCATGATAGCGCGGCAATCCGCTGTTGATAAAGCACACCGGGGCTGATTCAGAAGTAACCCACTTGACGGCCGATGCCTCATTCCAGTTGTCGGGCGAATCTTTATACAATCCCCCGAGCCATGTGGCGTTGACATGCAGTTTGCCGCGCTTGTTGAAATAATCCTCCGAATCGGCTATATTCTCAGGCGATACAAATGTCGCGATGCCGTCCATGCTCACAATCGCCTGCACACGGCTTGACACCTTGCCCCACTGGCCTTTGCCCTCGTGACGGGCCGAGCCATTGGTGACACCTACAAGTGTCGCGAGCTGAGCTCCGGCCGAGCATCCCGACACTGCTATCCTGTCAGGGTCTATGCCATATTTCTTGCAATTCTTGCGCACCCATCTCACTGCTGTCTTGATGTCATGAAGGCCGGCTGGATAAAGAGCCTCGGGTATGAGACGATATTCCACCGGTATGGTCACATAGCCCGCTTTGGCTATCTGCTGGGCCATCGGCACCTGCAGCGAACGGTCGCCTGAGTTCCATCCGCCCCCGTGTATCATCAACAGGGCGGGATATATGCTGTCATTGTCAGGACGGAATATGTCGACATGCAGATCTCTGGGGCCGAAAGGTGTCTTGTTGAAATGTGTATACACCACATTTTCATATGCCTTCACTCCTTCGGGCAAAACCGGCGGCATGACTGTTACTTCGGGATGCTTTTTTATCACCTTCTTATTGGTAGACCACACGGTAAACGATGTGTCACGCGGCACTTCGGGAGCTTTAGCCGCAATCCGGCTCGGAACAAACAACATTCCGGCCACTATCAACGATAGGAAAAACGATGTTCTCATAATTTTCGCCTCTATACTCTATACTTACTTCATACTTACTTTACCACCTTGTCAGTCTCCACATGCCCGTCGGCATAATAGAGACGACGTATGTTCACGCCCTGCGTCGGCTCGGCAAGACGCACCCCGTTGAGATTGTAATATTCAATTCTTACAACCTCACTGCGTGTTCCACAGTCAATATCATCAATGCCTGATTGGACAAGCTCAGGATAATACTCCTCAACCGCACTCTCGGCATCACTGTTGCCGCCCTTCATTATATGTTCTACGAGAGAGTTGGCATACACCTCTATATTAGTATACCAGCCTTTTGGATCGACTGTGTAGAGCGACGCATCATTCTTGTTGGGATCAAGGCCGTTGAGTATCTCCCACTCGTCGGGCATACCGTCACCGTCAGAGTCGACAGGAGCGGATGTCGACTCGGGAGTCGACCAGGGATAAGGCGTCCCTACGTATCCGGGAATCACATCGATACATTTGTCGATAATACCCTGCCATCCATTGAGCGATCCTTTGAATGTCGCAGTGCCGGTGCGCGCCTCCTCCATATAGCGCACGTCATGACCGTCACGCATGAGCGAAGCCCCGCCATAAGTGAGCATCTTCTCAAAAGCTGCCTTGGCTGAGTGAGTTGTCACCTCCCCTGCATCTATAGGACCGCTAAGTTTCATCTTGACATAACGCACGCCTGAAGAATTATACACATCCTCCTCATCGGCCACATAATAATTGTTGGCATCCTTTACATATCTCTCGCCGTTAAATGTAACGTGGCCCGAGTCATATATCACACCCTTCCAGTCATAGCTGTCGGGCACGGAAGCCGCTGTCACATAATTGCCGTCGATGTAATATCTGCTTGCATAGTCATATAGCTCGGGATGCTTTTTATCTCCGTTGCCTGAGCTACACACGCTTGCCTGAAGCACTCGTGTCTTGTTTTTGGTTGCCGGACCGGCCTTGTAGTAGTTATTGACTATGTTGCAGTATCCGCCACCCGGTCCGCCGTAACAACCGTTGCCGTTGCCCCAGTTGTAATACACATTATTACGCAGGTCAACACGCTCCGCCTCCACGACGTTGGGATACTTTGAGGTGTCATAGCCGGTCCACGCATATCGGGCTCCGTTGATACGTGGCACACGATTGTTGACATGGGCTATCATATTGTGATGAAACGAGGCGTTTTTGCCACCCCATATGCTTCCATAACTGTGAGTGCCTTTTGTATGCCCCGAAGCAAGACCTTCGGCAAGCACACACCACTGCATGGTGAAGTTACGGTTGTCATACCACGATGCCACCTCATCGGTACTCCAGGAGAGCGACAAGTGGTCGAGCATTATATTCTTTCGGTTTCTGCCCCACGCTGCATCCGCGCCGTCATCGGTCGAGACGAGCTCGCCTCGCCGCACACGCAGAAACCGCAATATCACATTGTCGGCCTTGATCTCGACCGTCTGGTCACATATGGTGATGCCGCCTCCGGGTGCAGTCTGACCGAGCACGGTGACATCGCCACGTTTGATGGCCAGATTGGATTTGAGATGGATGTCACCCGACACATCAAAGACAATGATACGTTTGCCCGACTTGTCAAGAGCCTCGCGCAATGAGCCGGCTCCGGAGTCGTTAAGATTGGCCACATGTATCACTTGGCCACCGCGGCCACCGGTTACATACCGTCCGTGACCTTCCGCACCGGGAAATGCAGGCACTGCGTCATCGGCACTCGCCGACAACACGCCGGCTATAAACAATGCTGTAATTATGTGTCTGTTCATGGTATTATTTTTGCACCGCAAAATTACCTATTTGTCACGACATTGGCAAATGTCATGACATAGAATCAGACACATAATGAAGGGTCCGAATCATAAAACAACATATACAATACAGGAAACCATTTCGATTTGATATCAATATCATACATGCTGTAAATTTCAGCAGCGTCACGTGTTAAAATATCGGCAAGCCAACGAAGACGGCTACCCATTGCCAATATTCCGGATTTTTCAAAGAATACCATATATGTAAATATTTGCGTAATTGATTACGCAAAATCACAAATTTATTTTATTCTATGCAAACACCAGACTGATTCTACTCTATATCAAGCCAATAAATCCCATTGGACAATCACTCCGTCAACTACCCCACCACCTTAATTATATTATAGTATACACATTGCGATGGCCGCACAGGCCTCAGCGTCGGCAAGCGCGTGATGATGGTCGTGCAGATCATACCCACACTCAGCCGCTACGGTGTGAAGCTGATGATTGGGCAGACGAAGACATCTGCGCGAGGCACTCAGCGTACAATGAAATTCATAATACGGATAAATCATCCCATAAGCCTGAAACGCAGCCTTGAGGCAACCTTCGTCAAATGGACGGTTATGCGCCACGAGTGGCAGACCTTCAATCTTAGGACCTATCTGAGCCCACACCTCGGGAAACGGCGGCGCGTCATCAGTGTCGCCCCTGGTCAGTCCGTGCACCGCCGTGGTCCAGTGGGTATAATAATTGGGATAGGGACGTATCAGGCTGTAGAACTTATCGACAATCTCTCCGCCTCGCACTATCACGATACCGACACTGCACACACTTGACCTGCTGCCATTGGCTGTCTCGAAATCTATAGCTACAAAATCTCTCATAATGTCATTATATATATGTATCCACAACGTATAATGGCACCGAGAGATTGCATGGAGTTTAAAAATTTATCTTCAATCCGGAAATTTCTTTCTGCAACAGGTCGAGAAAACGGGCGGCATGCGCTCCGTCCATCTGCGTGTGATGAAACTGAAATGATACACTCAGTCGAGTTTTAAACAGTCCCCTCTTATACCGTCCCCATATCATGAACGGATTGTTGAACACTCCGCTATACATACCGACCGCTCCGTCTATATCATAATCCACGAGAGCCGAAGTGCCTATGACCATGCTTTCAGTCAAATCATGGTTTTCACAGCTCTCGGCCACCTGCCGTGTGAAACGGTCATAGTCGGCCGAAAAGTCAACTATATTATCACTGAAAGGCACGTCACACGACGACACCTCCCCCATCCCATTGGCAACAATTGTATTGACTGCCAAAGAGTCATACTTCATAAGGCGACCGTCAACAGGCAATGTAAAAAACTCTCTTATCTGAGAAGCGGCACGTCCTATGCACCAGCACATCAGCATATTGAATTTCAATCCGTGTCGGCGGCTCACTCTGAGCACACGTGTCACATCAAGCGTCTTGAAAAACGTCACCATCGGCATCGGCGCGTTCATCCACATTTCCCAGGCATAGGCCCTGGTAGTCTCCATAGGGTCAATTTGTTGCATCATGGCTTTTTTGCCACAAAATTACACATCTGCCCACAACTATTATAGAAGATTTCGGACATTTAGGGGGTGTCTCACATCGGCGATGAGTACAAATCGGAATATACTCCGCCCGTCGCCTCAAGCAATGACAATGGCGTATGCCCGCTATAAATGCGGCATTCCCGTATGAAATGCGACTGGTCGGCATATCCGCAGGCATAGGCTATGGATGCGAAATCCCGTCCGCCGGCTTGCATCATCCACAATGATTTCTGAAACCTCGCAATCCTCGCATATTCCTTAGGTCCCATACCTACCATCGAGCGAAACACCCGGCCGAACTGACGCGTGCCGAGGCATGCACATTCAGCCATAGCCCCGACACTCGTCCCGGTGTCTGACAACAGCATACTTAAGGCCGCCTCAACACGCCGGCTGTCAAGAGTCTGACCTCGGCCGTAAATAACCGACAACAACCACGATTCTATAAGTTTAACACACTCTGCGTCATCGGTCGTGTCATACACCCGATCGGCCAGCTCGGCCGGACTTCTGTCGGGAAGGTCATAGCCCGACACCTCTATATTATATATCTCTGAAGCCGGCATCCCCAATATCACACCGAGTGCGTGCGGATAAAACACAGCAACTATCATCTCCAGCCCGCCGGACGACTGCAGCCGAGACGGAAAGTTGACCTGCCCGCTCACTGCAAATGCAGGTTGACACACATGCAACTCCGGAATATAAAACGGTGTCTTCTTATGAAATATAAGCTGCGGGCATCCTATCGGGAATGTCAGTTCATCAAAAGCCGTGTTACTCCGCAACACCCAGTAATAGCGTACATAGCGGCGCAACGGTTCACTCGGACGATAGAACACAAAGCCTTCACGCGAATCCATCTCCCGGTCAGAGCACCCTGAAAAGGTAAGACAGAGTTACTTCGATGGAAGTGCTGCGCGATGATGCAAAATAATCCCGCTTGGTAGCCTTGAAAATGTTGCCAAGCCCGAAATAATATCGGCCTTCGAGTTGTATGGAATTGCGACGGTTGATAAAAAACTCTATGCCGGCACCTCCGGCGATGCCATAGTCAAATGTATTCTGCACCTCCATCCTCAACTGCTCGTTTGTGCGATAGCCCTGAGGAAACCCTTCGATGGCATCATACTTATTATAGTCAAAATTGGCCGTAATCTTGTCGTTTATAAGAAATCCGACCTCCGGACCAAGATTGAAGAAGCCCTTGACCTTGCGCGAGCCAAAATAGATGTGCGTCAGCAAAGGTATCTGCACATAGGTAAGCGTGCGCGAATACTCAAACTGGGGAGCCTCATCGCGGACAAAATCCTCTTTCCATCCACGCTGGGTGATATTGACCTCGCCGATAAGACCGAAATACTTCTCCTCGGTGTAGCGGGCGGTGACACCCATGGTCAAGCCTTGAATCATGCTCTGATGCACCTCGGGCGTAAACGCCATGCTGGAAAGTGTGGCTCCGCCACGCACTCCGACCGAAAAATTAGGAGAATACTCCCGCTGCGCCATGGCCACAGACGGCAACAGCAACATCACTCCGACCAAGGCCGCAAGACGCAACACTGACAACACTCGCATCCTCATCTTCAGATACGTGTTTTATCGGTTACGTTACCGGGACGGAACGTCACGAAATAGAGGGCGTCGTTATAGGCTCCGCCGTTTTCACCTGACCTTACCAGATAATATCCGTTCTGCACGCCGTCATACTTGTCTCCGCCATTAAGCATATATGGTATCACAAACATGCCGGTATCAAATCCGAGCAGTCCCAGACGAGGCACGGCATTCTCCATCCGCGCCCCATACCACTGCTTGTATCTGGCATCGATATCCTTGGTGCGGGCCGACTCTTCATCGGTATAGAAGCGCGAATAGACTGTGGTGTTAAGGTTGTGCATATTCTCGAGAGTCTCGCCGCGGAATGTGGTCCACTCGGGATAGCCAAACAGTTGCACCGTAGGAGTCACAGCCTGATCACGCCACTCTATGATGCCGGGCATAAGTTTATTGAGATCAGCCTGACGGCCGGTAGCAGGGACAAACACATAGTTGCCGTCGGCCGGAAGCGGTTTCAGATCAGCCACGGTAAGACGTCCGTCTGCCTCGACTTCCATGTAGGTCTTGCCCTTGGCGTCAAGGCTCTTGCGCAACTCGCCCACAAAATCGGTCTTGTCGCCTGTCGTTCCCTTTATGTTAAGAAACACAGGAGTAGCATTCTCAAACCGCTCCATCAGCGCATCAATTGCCTTGCGATACATCAGTTGGCTCGGCAGATTAGCCTGCACCATGTCAGGATTGGTAAGATAGGAATCGTCACGGACTATGAACGTATTGACCACCTTGACATTATTATTTTTACCATATTCGGCAAGTATGGCCATCTGGGCGGAATTGTCGGGAGCGATAATAGCATTATGCCTGCGGAATGTCGAGTCGGTCAGGGCCTCGCGCACCTTGAGCACCGACCCTTCGGTGTCATAAGCGGTAACATGTATCGGAGTTCCGTTGTTACGCAGACTGTCAACGGCAAGCAGGAGTCCCTTATAGAACTCGGTGTAACGACACGCATTCTTGCTCGGAGACTCCTCATTGAGCATAAACGGGAGCATCACGGCCAGCGACACCGACTTATCGGCGGCAGCAACCGTCACACTGTCGGCAGTAGCCTCGGCCACACTCTTGTCACCGGTGGGCGCGGCCGACGCATCGGCAACAGTCTGGGCCGGCACCTCGCGCACCGGTATATTGAGCACCTGTCCCTCCTTGAGCGACGTCACTCCGGGGTTGGCAGCCTCAAGCGCGGCCACCGACAGACCGTTGGCCACAGCTATCGAATAGAACGTCTCCTTCTTTTTGACTATATATCCCTTCACACCGGCAGGCTGAACCGGAGCAGGCTGAGCCGGCGCGGACTCGGCCACCTTAGGCTCGACAACAGTGCCGGGCACGGTTATCTGAATCGTCTGCCCGGCTTTAAGACCGTTTTTAAGCACCGGGTTCTGTTCAATAACCGCCTCGGTGTTGACACCATATTTATGCGCTATGCCAAATATCGTCTCACCCTTCTGCACATGATGACTGACGACACGTCCCGGGGCGGCAGAAGGCTGTACAGCCGTTTCAGCACTCTCCTCTACCGGGAAAAACAATGTCATACCCGCCCGCAACCCGTCGGCCACCGACGGATTGTGACGTATCATCTCGTCCTTGGATATATCGAGCTTATAGCAAAGCGAATATACTGTCTCTTTGGCAGGGACTTCGTAATAGTGATACAAACGTCCGTTGACCGTCTTTACAGGCAGGTCCTTGACAGCGGCATGCAGGGCAAACACCGAGGCCGCCCCCATGAGAATTGCAGCAATTGTAAACCGTGAAAAATTCATTGATGCGTAATCTAATGATATTACCGACAAAATTAATAAAATAATTCAACTCTCGCAAACGATATTTTTTCGTACCTTTGCACCATGCAATGGTTAACTGATTTATTTTTCAGCCACACGGCTCTACAGGCGGTCATCATCATCTCGATAATTATAGCCATCGGTCTTGCCTTGGGCAAAATCAGAGTGTGGGGCATCTCGTTGGGGGTGACTTTTGTGTTTTTCGCCGGCATCCTTGCCGGACACATAGGCCTGTCAATCGACCCGACCATACTCCACTACACCGAAAATCTCGGCCTGGTACTGTTTGTCTACGAGCTTGGTCTCAAAGTCGGCCCCGGCTTCTTCAGCTCTTTCCGTAAAGGTGGCCTCGAGCTCAACATGCTCGGCCTCGGCGTGATGATTATCGGCACAGTCATGGCCATACTCTGCACACTCCTGCTTGGCGTGCCCATCGGCGACGCCACCGGTCTGCTGTGCGGAGCCACCACCAACACCCCGGCTCTCGGAGCCGCCCAGCAGGCACTCGAACAGGTGGGATTGTCGGCCAACGGTGCCGCACTGAGCTGTGCGGTCACCTATCCGCTCGGTGTCGTGGGTGTCATCCTTGCCATAATCCTCATGCGCAAGATGTTCATTCGCCCGGGCACCCCGCTGTCATCACCTCACGATGACTCCGATACGACTTTCATTGCCGAGTTTCGAGTATGCAATCCGGCCATCTATGACATGACCGTACGTCAGATTTCGGCCCTGGCCGGTACTAAATTTGTCATCTCACGTCTGTGGCGCGACGACACCGTGAGCCTGCCCGAGTCAGACACTGTGATTAAGAAAGACGACCACCTGCTTGTAATCACCACTCCCGAAAACAACGAACGTCTCAAGGTCCTTTTCGGCCATCAGGAGGAGCGCGACTGGAATAAAAAAGACATCGACTGGAACTCCATCGACAATCAGCTCGTATCGCGCCGTATCATCGTGAGCCGACCGTCAATCAACGGCAAAAAACTCGGCTCGCTCCACCTGCGCAAGCAATATCACATCAACATCAGCCGCATCAGCCGTTCAGGCCTCTATCTGCTCGCCACACCCGAACTGGTACTGCAGCTCGGCGATATTCTCACCGTCGTAGGAAGCGCGGCCGACATCGAGAAAGTGGAGCAGACCCTCGGCAATATCGAAATAAAACTCAAAGACCCCAATCTCGGAGCCATATTCTTAGGCATCGTGCTCGGCCTGGTGCTCGGCTCGATACCCATCATGGTACCCGGCATATCCACACCGATAAAACTCGGTCTGGCAGGAGGCCCCATCATCATAGGCATCCTCATCGGCCGGTTCGGGCCACAGTTCCGCCTCGTGACCTACACCACCCGGAGTGCCAATCTTATGTTGCGTGGCATAGGCCTGTCACTCTATCTCGCATGTCTCGGCCTTGAAGCCGGCAGCCACTTCATCGACACAATAATGCGCCCCGAAGGACTCCTGTGGATATTGCTCGGATTTCTCATAACCATAGTGCCCGTAATCATAATGGGCTTTGTGGCACTCAAGATATGCCGCATTGACTTCGGACTCACCTGCGGCATGCTATGCGGCAGCATGGCCAATCCCATGGCCCTCAACTATGCCAACGACATCGTGCCCGGCGACTACGCGACAGTCAGCTACGCCACCGTCTATCCCCTCTCGATGTTTTGCCGCGTCATCATCGCCCAGCTCATCATCCTGGCATTTATATAATATCAAGGAAGAGCATATAAAAAATGTGGACATAAAGTTTTCAAAATAAACTTTATGTCCACATTTTATTTTACCAATATACGGCTTCGGTCACTTTACCGCAATCTTTTCAGCCGCTTCAATCAGTGCGTCGGCATCCTTGTATCCGATGATACGGTCAAGAACATTTCCTTCATGGTCAAGAAACAGCATGGTCGGGAACGCCGACACACCATACTTCTCGGCCAATGAAGGACCCTCCCCTTTCTCCATATCTATCTTTATATTCACGCATCTGTCATTGTAGCATTTGCCCACATCATCGCGTGTGAATACATTTGTCGCAAGACTTCTGCACGGACCGCACCAGGATGTGTAGCAGTCGACAAATACAAGTTTGTTTTCACTCTTAGCCTTGGCCAATATATCAGCAAGGCGTCCTTCTTCAAAGACAATACCTTTTGCCGGCTCCTGTATATAAGTCAGCAGATTCTGCAAATGCTTTGCATTATTTGGCGTTTCTCTTTTTATCGCACGTTGCAGATAGTCCACCAACGCCTTCTCGTCATCGCCTGTCAACGATTTGAAATTAAAAGACCGTTCGATGGTTGGGCGCAACATAGTCTCACCTTCAAGATATCGGCCATATTCGTCCATATATTTGAACAGATCGACATAACTGCGGGTGGCACGCAACCTTGCTATGTTATATACGACATTCACTTTGGCCGTGTCAGGCAAACCGACCTTCTCCAACTCTTCACCTATCGCATTCAAGGCCTCCATGTCGGCATCACCTGTGGCATAGCCCAATACGTCGGAGGCAAAGGCTCGTCCGATAAAACTATTGACGCTTTCTGCTCCAAACTTCTTGACAAACTGTGGCTTATTCTCCACAAGATAACGAAAGAAGCTATTGTTCCTGTCTCGCTCATAATAGAGAAGCTCCCAATTTTCCTTATCAAGATACTCTTTAGGAGCCAACATGCCCATATATTCATTTATCAGCCGATGAAAATCCTTGCCGATACCGGCCACTCTGATAGACCGGATGTAATTTCTAAGATCCTTTTTAGAATATTTGCCGCTCTCATACTTTTTCTTGTTGGCCACATACGATGTCTTAGGGCTCAGAGATATTGACACAAACTCCTTAAACTGAGGCAATGCCGCCCCACTGCCTATCGGCTGTATCATCTGACCGTTGCAGTCAACAACTGCATAATAGGCATAACTTCTCACATCATAAGCCTTTGCCAACTCCTGACCCTCGGGAGTCTTCACGTCCACAAAATAATTCACGAAATTCTTATCCATGTATTTTGCAAACTCTTCGTCGCTGAACACAAACTCATCCATACCCTGGCATGGAGCGGCCCATTTGGCATAGAAATTTATGAAAATCGGCTTCCCGGTTCTTCTTGACACACCCTTGGCCTCGTCAAATGAACTCACATATATCATCTTTGACTTGGCAGCACTTGCCTCATTATCGGCCTTAATATGACCGGCAAGCAATAAAAACGAAATCAATAATAAATAATATTTCATAACTCTACTTTATTTTGCATCTCTAACACAGCGCACACTACATGTGATGCTGCGACCGTTTACATCAAGTCTGATTGTGCCTCTCCATATTCCTGCCGAATAGAGCGACACCTGACGTACCAGACCCTCATTGACCGTGGTGGTCTGCGATGATGACGAACTGTCTTCACCATCCGAAACATCAACCTTTGACCGTTCATTGACCCAGAAATAAGCCGACTCGTCACGATTGATATACAAATGCGCACCTCCGCCGCGATAATGGTCGGCACCACCCATGAGAGCCTCAAAACCAGAGCCACCTCCTCTTTTGAGCAAATCGCCTGCCGATGATCCACGCCATGCGTTCAACTGACGACATTCATCGGCCGAGAGACCAAGCACACTCTCAAGCTTCATCCAATCCTCGTCGTCGGGCAATCGCCATCCGTCGGGAATTGCCTCAAGAGCTCCATCAAGAGAATACAGATACCCGTAAGTCTCTGAATAATGGCCATTATCGGCTTCAAACCCATTTAGCAGCCCGACTGACACGTCGCGAAACTCAGCAAGATTATTTTCCACATAATCAAGCTTACGCTCATTAAACGCATCCATGAAGGCCCTGTAATATATCCCGCTGAACGAAGCGACAAACTCCTTCTGAGTATACGTGCCGCCTGTGTACAAGTCGAGCCAGCCTTTGTATTGCTCGGCTGAATAAAACGACTCAACCGACCAGTTGTGAGCAGGATCATCGGCCGTGGCATTCCACAAGTCACAAAACACCTGCTCCTGCAAAATGAAGTCTGACGGCTTGGCTATTGTCTGATTCCATGTGAAACATCCGGCCAGCGTCCCGCCCTCATTGAAGTAAGCAAGGTTTTCGGCCATCCATATCTGGTCGCCGATCCGTATGCACTTATACGTTTTGCCATCGCGCGAATCCACAAAATCTTCTGCCGGCATGATTCTCGACATGTCTGCCTGACTGCCGCCGTCATCCTCACAGGCCGACATCACAAAACACAATGCCGGCATCAGCATAAATATGTTAATTTTTTTCATAACTGTCTGTCATTTTAAAATTGCACACCAAGCACATCATTGATGTAATCAGCCAGAATGGTATACTTTTCAATTACAAGCGAACTTGAGCAATATCGCGCCTCAAAAGCCTCACGCCCCAGTCCGAGCATATTGTCCAGATAAAATTCCATATCCTCGCTGACATTTTTCGGGCTGTAAAGATGTCCCTTGGTCTCTGCTATATTGCCGCAGATGAAGCCCAGATTACCGATTTCACGGAATATCAGATCTCGCTCGGCATAAAACTCGGCCCTTGTGCTCACATTAGTCACCCATGATTGTGTAATATAACTGAGTTCCACACCTCTGGCAAACAAGTCGGCCGGGTCCCAAAGCATACCCTTATGCTCTACACCCCACTGACACTTCAGGTCATCAACCCACAGCTTGTCATAATTATTAGTACCCGATACCTCTCCGAAAGCCGCCGACACGGTTTCGCTGTTCATAACCCGGTCTTTGACCATCGACTGAAGCACCATGTGGGTAAACGACGGTATCTGCGCCTCTTCGACATTGTGCACTGTCGGTATCACCAGTGTGCGGAAACCGTTCCAGAACTGCGGAGCAGTCGTGACTCCGTTGGAGTTTTTGATTGTAAACGACTCCGGTAGAAATATCGAGAACGGGCGCATCGGTCTGGATGCCTCTTTTAAAAACTCGTCGACAAACTGCAATGCTTTCTCCTGCAATTCGGCATCGGTCATATAATCATACAAATATGTGACACTTGACTTGTTGTGTGACGAAAAGCTCCAGTTAAAGTCGAGCGTCTCATAACGATAGATAGGCTTTCCGTCATAGCCCATTCCTATGAATGTCTCCGACACCGTATCGTTAAAAAACACAGGCACCCCATACTTCTCGTATATAAGATAACGGTGATGCTGTATCGGGTCATCGGCATCATCATTTATGACGTAGGGCGACGAAAAGTCAATCTTGTTTTCAAGCACATCCTCCGTATTGTCACAGGAGACCGCCAGCAAAAGCAGCATCCCTAACATCGTGTATATATATCCTTTCATATATCTTGTCTTATAAAATATTTTATTCACGGGTCAATCGACACATCTTATGACTGCGGCTGAAACGGGTCTGTCGGCACCTCCGGTTCCACAGTCTCAACCTCCATCGGAAGCCTTTCCTTACGCACATTGTCAGGCATAGGCACGTTGTCAAACTGTATCACCGATTCAGGCAGAGCAAACGTATAGGCGGCATCATTCTCCTCAAGCATAAACATCTGCGAATATGATATGCCGGCATCACCGCACGCATGATATGAATGGATTATCTGCTTTGAATAAGGATACCGCTCATTGACAGCATAGCGGCGCAGGTCAAACCAACGATGCCCCTCGAAACAAAGCTCCTTGCGGCGTTCGTCACGTATCTGTTTGACCAATTCCTCACCTGTATAGGTGCAGTCTTCATAGCTCTCTATTCGATTGGCCCGCAGACGGTTCAGATATACACACGCCTCCTGCTCCTTGCCGGGCTGCATGGCACACGCCTCGGCTTTATTGAGATAAGCCTCTGCCGTGCGCAAGGTAAACACATCCGAGATATGCGACACTATGGCCCCTCGCTCGTATTTATTGGTCAGCGTGACACTGTCGCTCAGACTATGCACTCCAAAGAAACACCGGGCGCGCAAATCCTTTTCATCATACAGCTCGCGCAGTTCACGACTCACGCAGAAATCTCCTGGGCGCGCGGTGAAAAGGTCCTCGCGTGAAAGATAATTGGCACCCTGTGAAAACAATATCTCTACGTTGTCACGCGTCAGAAAAGCTCCGTTGGAAAACGAGCTCAGGCCTGCCAGTGCCACACGAGGATACTTGATTACATTGTCGGCTTTCTCCTCGGCAAGAGCCCACTCCTGCATATAAAGATACACGCGGCTCAGCAACAGCTCCACCGATTCATACGAAGCACGATGCAGCTTATGCGACACATTCTGTGGACTTCTTGTCAGATACTCTTCAGCCTTTGTAAGATCCGACACCACCTGATCATATATCTCTTTGACAGTAGCACGCTTAAACTGTGTATCCTTATTCTTGTCATGCTCGATATACGGAGTCAGCTTCAGCGGGACACACAGTTTTTCAGATGCAGTAGCCGGAGAATAGGCATCGCCATACAGATTGGCAAGTGTGAAAAAGAAATATCCGCGCAAAAAATGAGTTTCTCCAAGCACTCTGTAGTATGTCGCCTCATCTGCCTCTGTCGAATGAGGCATGTCGACTATCTCGTCAAGTATGATATTGGCCACATTGATACGTGAATACAAGTTATCCCACGTATAGCTGTCACTGCTGAAATTTGACGCATTATAGTTGCTGCCGACTCTAAGCTGCCAGGCATAACATCCGAAGATGTTCGACAGACAGTTACCCCAGGTCTTGCTCGTCTCCGACCCGACACTGCCGGTGTTGACATCATCGTCCAGGACATTGAAAAATCCTGCCACATTGCCTATCGTCGGGCCGCTTTCGACTATGGTACTTTTGATATAGCCGTTGCCGAGCAGCACCTCATCAAGATGGTAAACCGTCTTCGCCACAACCATATCCTGCGAATATTCATTAAGGAAATCGCCACACGATGTTGTAGTCAATGCCACCGACATCATTACGGCAATCAGTTTGATATATCTTGTCATTAGTGTGATTCGTTAAAATGATACATTCATTGAAAATGTGTAGGCCGGACGCACTGACATCGTGATGGCAGTCGAGTTGGCCTGCAGAGGATCCTGACCCTGCAATTTGCCCGATTTCAGGGTAAACACATTGGTCACCGACAGACTCAGGCGCAGATCCTTGAGACGGACAGGCACAAGCTGTGCGGGACGGAACTGATAGGAAAGCATCAGATTACTGAGTCGCAGATAATCGCCCGGCACCACACGCAGATCGGAATAATCATACATATTCCAGGTGTTGCCGCCAAAAGCCGGTATTTTGTCGACTACCTTGGCCGACTCTGTATTGGTCCAATGGCTCATCGTAGACTCATAATTGGGGTCGCTCGGACTGAGGATTACAGGTATGTCAGTGTGTTTCTCATCGCCCGGACGCATCCATCGGTCAAGAAATTCTTTTCTGACATTCTTCTCCGATGAGATGCCATACATAACGGGAGTATACAGGTTGAACAGTCGCATCTTTGAGCCGATACGATAGTTGAAATTCATGTTCATCGACAACTGCTTCCATGTCAGAGTGGCATAGATCGAGCCAGTCAGTTTAGGGTCTCGGTTGCCGCTCTCCATCATCACGAGGGGCACAACCTCGGCGAGAGTCTTGTTGGCAAGCAGATGACGGCGGTCATTGTAGTCGTCAAACATCGGTATACCCGTATTGGGATTAAGCCCGAGATACCTGTAGGAATAGAATGTGCCGATAGCCTTTCCGTCGACAATGGCGGTGCCGTTGAGATAGTCGTTAATCGTATAATTCTCATTGGCTCCCGACTGTACGGTATTGCTCGCATAAGAATAACCGGCCGACAGATACAGCTTCCAGTCTTGGGTATAAATGGGATAACCCTTTATATATATCGAATAACCACGGTTGTCAATGGTGCCGTTATTCATATTATATGAACGGCGGCCGTTGACCGTCGACACATTGACCGTAGAAAACGCATCAGTGGTGTGCTTATACCAGATGCCGCCCTCAAGCATAAGACGTCCGCTGAAAAGTGTGGCATCGGAGTCGAGGTTAAACTGACGTGTCTGCTCCCATCTGAGATTAGGGTTAGGAAACGCGGCTACGGTCGAGACATTCTCGCCATAATAGGAATCCATCACGCCCTGACGTATGATGAGATTGGGTGTCTCGTTGTCAAGCATATTGCCTGTCACGCCAAACGATGAACGGATGTTCCACATCTCGACCTGTGTGATCTCTTTGAGCAATGTCTGTTTGACATCAAAGCGTCCCGACACCGAATAGACCGGAAGAAACTTTTCATTGCTTCGGCTGCCAAACTTATTGGAAGCGTCAAAGCGTCCGTTGAGACTCAGCGTGAAATATCGTTTGTAGTCATAAGTCAGGGTGAGATAGCCCGACAGTTTATTGGTTTTTGCCGCAGTCATCGTCCTGTGATTCTGAGCAATCCACTCCTTGTATAACGGATACAGGTCAAGGTCGGTACCGGTGAGTGACGAATATTGCATGCCTCGGTCTTTGTAATAGCCGCGGGTCTGGTCACTGATGCCGTCCGATGTGTAAGTGCTTGCCTCAAAACCTGCCAATGCCGTTATAAGACTACCGCCACCCATATTGTGGCGAAAGTTAAGCTGCACACGGCCGGTCGCATTCTCCGTAATGGTATTGGTCGTATTGTAGACTCCGCCATACGGGAGTTCACACAATCCGTTCTGACCGGTCTGAGGTATATCGTCAGCCTCTCCGTTTTTCAATATGGCGGCATAATTGGAGCGTTCACCAAACCATGTCGACTGCAATGTCGAGCTGCGGCTGTAATTTGCGGCGGCTATGAGGTCAAGGCTCGGCAAAATCTTATAGCTCAACTGCATGCTTGCTTGAATGGTGTTGCCCGAATAATCGCTGGCAGTATTCTCTATCTCATTAAATATGTTGTAATTATATTGATTTGTCGATTTGCCGGTGCCGACACCATAGCCCTTCTTCTTATAATAGAAAAGCGACCCGTCGGGATTATATGCCGGCAATGCGCGCGTGGTCTCATACGCATAATTGAGCAGATTTACTTCCGATGGCAAGTGATTCTTTTTCTGAACATTGGCATTCAGGCTCATATTGAATTTCAGCTTGCTGGTAAAACTTGTCGACAAGTTCATTGCCGCAGTGTAGCGTTTCACATATTCGCTTTTCACCGTGCCGCTGTCGTCCGTGTAGCCAAGCGACGAATAATAGCGGGTCTTTTCATTACCGCCCGAAATGCTGATTGTATGCGACTGGGTGAATGCGTCACGACACAGGATGTCAAACCAATCGGTGTTGGTGGTCTCATACCACTTCACCTCGTCAAGAAACTGGTCATAGGAAGTCTGCCCTGTCTGAAACCTGTTATACGCGCCCTCATATCCTACCATCGGCATATATTGTGGAAACACATAATGAAGGTCACAGAGGTCCTTGCCAAACTGCATACGCTCCTGCGAGTTCATCAGATTGATGTTCTCGTCGGAATATCGCGGACGCTGCGTATATTTGAGCTGGGTCGAATACCTGATGGTCGGCGGTCCCTCCTGACCCTTTTTGGTTGTCACGACTATAACGCCGTTGGCGGCTCGGGTGCCATAGAGCGCAGTGGCGGCAGCATCCTTCAGCACGTCGATGCGGTCGATGTCCTGAGGATTGATGCCGGCGATAGCGTTACCTATATAATTGACATAATCCGGGTCATTGAGCTGTTCGTTGCTCACATTGACAGGATCCTCGATAATAAAGCCGTCGAGCACCCACAACGGCTCGCGGTTGCCGACAAGAGTCGAGGTACCGCGCACACGCAGACGCGCCGTCGCTCCTACCGAGCCGGAGTTTTGCGAGAACATAAGGTCAGGAATACGGCCTTCAAGTGCCTGGTCGACCGTAGTCATGTCAGGCATCAGGATGTCGTCCATCTTTACGGTAGTCACCGCTGCGGTAGTTTTTCGTCGGTCAAGTTCCTGATAGCCGACCACAGCGACTTCGGCAAGAGTCGTGGGTGACGATTCAAGGACAATATTCACGTTTTTTCCGTTCCACTGCTTCTCTGCGGTAAGCATACCGATAAAACTTACCACAAGTGTAACCCGTTTGTCACTCTTCATCAGCAATGAAAACCGGCCGTTGACATCCGTCATGGCCATAAGTTTTGTTCCCTTTACCCTGACCGTCGCGCCCGGCAACGGCTCCCCGTCTGAATCGTGCACACTACCTGCCACACGCACACCCTCGTTAGCCGTGGCTGCGGCTTTGGTCTGCTGCGCAAATGTTGTTTGCGGCAATGCAGATGCCGTCAACAACGACACGCCTAACGTCAGAATGATTTTTATTTCATTCTTTTTCATTTCGATATGATTGGTTTTAGATTAATTCTTTATTCCATAATTACACGACTTGACATATCGCGGAACGAAATGGTATCAGCCTCAGCATCAATCTTATTTAAGCAGAAAAGGCCGAATATTTGTAGACATTCGGCTTTTCCTGTACTTAAACGTGTATGATTTTTTTCGATGATTATACGACTCAGCGAATAATGATCTTCTCGACCTTATTGCCCTGACGACGTATGTAAAGACCGCTCTCGGGATTCTCGACCTTGACACCCTGGAGGTTGAAGTATTCAACGGGTGCATTGCTGTCATATCCTACCGATTCGATGCCGGTCGGTCCTTCGATATCAATCGAGCCATTGCGTGTGAAGTAAGTACCCTTGGCCGTTCCGTTATTATAGTCGGGTATACAGTTTACCTGCTTGCTGGTTGTGGTGTATATGGCCCAGGGTGAAACCGTAAGATTCATATTGCTGTCAAATGTGGCGGTAAAGCTTTCAAACGTCTCTATCGAACTGTTCTCGGCTACGTCCGTCACGCCGTCATATTTGGCAATGGTCCTTTCAAACGCAGGCAGGAATGAAAAGCCCGGATTTGGATAGTTGAAATCTTTCGCTGCAATGGTTATGGTGTTGGTTGCGGGATCAAAAACACCCTCCATATCAAACTTATTGTTAGGAAGGCCATAATTGATGCCTTCTTTCATAAACTGTGTGAGTTTCACATTATTACCCTCTATGACTGAAATCTGCATTGTCCACGAAACTGCTTCCAGATCTTCGGCCACACCGAAACTCATGAAACATGAATAATTCATAGAGAAATCCATGTCCTTGGCTTCATACTCTCCGGCTATCTGAGCAACTGTAAACGCTGAGGCATCCATCGATATAAATGCTAACATAGCTGCGGCAAGGGCTGAGTAAACTTTTCTCATAAGCAACTTTTAGATTTTAATTTAGTTTGTTAAAATTATTTTAATTTTATATCTGGATGCAAATATATATATATATATACGGCCAAATTTTTTAACACTTTTCTTAATAAATATTTCACCTATAAGGGCAAAAAACTCCCGTTTTACTACAAATTCAGTGCATAATCACCACTTTTACCACCTATTTTTATATAAAGACACCATATTTATTTTAAAAATATTACGCACATGACAAAGCAAGCGTCGCGACATTGCGGCAATGTCGCGACGCTTGCTTTGTTTTTTGACCGGCTACGTCCGGATTAATAGTAACTATTCAGCGGACGCGCCGATGTAGTCGCCGTTTAGAAAAGGGCGAGGATTGCGTTGTAGGGCGAGTTGCCGTGCTTCTTGGTTGTCTCGACGATTGAATGCAGATCCATAAA